>JAFCZD010000333.1 GCA_019314525.1 Deltaproteobacteria bacterium | reverse complement strand
AGCCTCTTTGGCCGCAGCCTCTTTGGCCGCAGCCTCTTTGGCCGCAGCCTTCGCCGCAGCCTTCGCCGCAGCTTTTGCTACGACTGTTTTGCCAGCAGCCTTCTTCTTGGCTCGGCCTGCCTTGGAGCGCCCCCTGGAAGACGTCGTAGCTTTGTTGAGGTTGGGTACGACATCTGGTAGGGGGCGGCTAGGCACCAAGTCTGGCCGGTGATGCACGAGTAATCGTTGGCCATCTTTAAAGGTAGCCTCCAACTTGGTCTCTGCGACATGATCACTGACATAGCCAACCCCAAAGGCTGGATGGTTCAGAAGATCTCCCTCCATATAGGAGTAGCCAATGTGGTAGGTGGGGATTGTCGCTGGGTCGAGGTTTTGTACCGCATCAGCCCATGTCAGCTTTTCACGCGTCTGGCGTCGGCGCACGGAAAGAGGCTCAGGAACCTCCTCCTCCGCATCACCGCGCGGAGGACGAAAGGCATGAGAATTGTTGCAGATATTGCACTCTGCACTGCGGATTTCCCCTTCGAAGAGGGTCAAGACTGTGTGCGGAGTATCTGTCTTGCAAGAAGGGCAGAAGCCTTGAACCTCTGCTCCCACTTCAAACATTTCATCTTTATAAAACAAGTAATCCATATTGCGACACACCTAGGGTCCCAAGGCTCCCTAGCACGATAAAGCATTTCATTACAAGTAGGCACAGCCGTGGCTAGCCATGGCCCGCCGGCCTCTGTGCGCAAAAATGCTTAAACATCAATCAATTGCCGCATAGGTGGCATCATGCTAGAAGGCGAGTGCGCATTGTAAGCACTCTAAAGGCTTGATCAATCGCTCTCCCCCTTCACATTTTCCAGGGAGATCGGGATGAGCATGCGACGACCAGGCTGGTTTTCCCCCCTCTTTGTGCTCTTCCCCGCGATCATGGTTGCGGCTTTGGTCCTTGGGTATCTCAGCTACCGTGCCGCACTGGAACTTGCGGAAAAAACACAGGATTCTGTCGAGCGCAGTAATCGGGCTTTGGGTTTGAAGCTCATCGATCGCCTTGAGAAGGTTATCATTGACACCGACCGCGTTTTTTTTAGTCTGGTTCGCCTCGATGATCCCCGAGAATTTCGGGAGCTTTGGCGACGAATTGTTAGGGTAAGCGCTGCTGTGGAGAGTGTCGTCGTTCTCAACGACGCCCTCGAGGTGGAGCACCTGGTGGCCAAGCTCGCGCCGAGGTCCCTCAGGGATTTCCGCCGGGTGTTCATGAAGCGCATTCTACCTGATCTTGGGCTCGATGAGCTTCCCCCCAACAACCACATGCATCTTCACAAGGAATACAATGGCAAGAGTTACTTGCTCTCCTTCATCCGTCGACGCAGTGAGGAGCGAGATTACTACATCGTTCTGAGCGTCAACATTCCGTATCTCATCAACGATGC
Organism: Deltaproteobacteria bacterium; assembly: GCA_019314525.1. Classification (GTDB taxonomy): domain Bacteria; phylum Myxococcota_A; class Polyangia; genus JAFCZD01. Next base: position 5,043 of record JAFCZD010000333.1, on the reverse strand, counting down.
TTTTCCTCAGGAGTTTCATGAACTGGAGGAGACGAGCATCATCACTGTCACCGACGAGCATCGGCGGCCTCTCTACGGTCGCACCATGGATCCCCCACCCCAACTACGTTTTTCGGCTTCGTTCCCCACCACACTCTACAAATGGAAGTTACGGATTGCTCCTCGACACGCCGGTGTCCTGACGAGTGAGGTGAAAGCACGCCGCCTCTCAGACTTGATGCTGGTGGGCGGGGCTGTGGGGGTGATCTGGATTGGAATGATCGTGATGATGATCGCCATTCGCAAGGAGCGTCGTGCTAACGAGTTGAAGAGCGAGTTCATCGCCAACGTGAGCCATGAGTTGAAGACGCCTCTCTCGCTGATTCGAATGTTTGCTGAGCTCTTGGCTTTGGGGCGAACCAAGAATCAAGACACCAGTCGAGAATACGCGGAAATTATCACACGCGAGAGTGATCGCCTCACAGGTCTCATCGACAATGTGCTCGATTTTGCACGCATTGAACGTGGTAAGGCTGCCTACGAGATGACCCGTGGCGATCTCCAGGCAGTGGTGGAGAGGGCCGTGGAGCTCTGTCGCTACCGCGTTGAGCAGGCCGACGTGCAGCTCGTGCTGGCTCTCGATGAGCATCTCCCACAGACCGTCTTTGATGAGAGCGCGTTGACCCTCGTGGTGCTGAACCTCGTGGAGAATGCGCTGAAATATGGTGTGACCTCAGGGGGAGGGATGATCTGGGTGGCCCTGACCCAGGACAGCGCTCAGGGAGCCCTCGTGATTCGTGTCTCCGATGATGGACCGGGGATCGCTCCAGACGAAGAGCGTCGTATCTTCGAACGCTTCTATCGTGGGCAGGAGGCGCGGGAGGGGAGCCATCGGGGTTCTGGGATCGGCCTCAGCCTGGTAAAACATATCGCCACTGCCCATGGTGGGACGGTCACTCTCGAGAGCGAGCTGGGCAAAGGGGCGACATTCGCGGTATTCATCCCATTGCGCGAGACCATCAACGGTCTTCAGGTCTCCATAGGTTGAAATGAGTACAGAAACCGTTAAACGCGTGCTGGTGATCGAAGATGAGCCTGACATGGTGCGCGGCTTGCGCGACGCCATGGTATTCGAAGGCTACGAAGTCACAGCGGCGCTCACAGGACAAGAAGGTATCTCCCTTGCACGAGAGGGAGACCATCACCTGATTCTCCTCGACCTGATGTTGCCTGATGTCAACGGTTACCAGGTCTGCGAAGAGATTCGCTCCTTCGACACGTTTGTCCCGATCATCATTCTCACGGCGCGCGGCCAGGAAGCTGATAAAATCAGGGGATTAGAGGTGGGTGCCGACGATTACGTCACCAAACCTTTCAGCATTGGCGAGCTCCTCGCACGAATCAAAGCGATCTTTCGTCGTCTTGACCGCACCGCGGTCGAGGCTCCCGCGCAATTGGTGGTGGGCGCAGCGGTGATAGACCTGCGGAAGCATGAGTTGACGCACAACCGACGAACGGTCACGCTCTCGTTCTATGAGGTCGAGCTCTTGCGGCTGCTCTCCGAGCGCGCTCATGAGGTGGTGAGCCGTGATGAGATTTTGGAGAAGGTCTGGGGCCTCGAGGCTAGCCCCACCAACCGCACCGTTGACAACTTTATCGTCAAGCTGAGGCGTAAGATCGAGGAGGATACCAAGGCGCCGCGCCATATCCTCACCATCTATGGGCAGGGGTATAAGCTGATCCCCTGAGCGGCCACGCCTGGACATTCGCGGCGTAAGTCGCGAACCAGAAGAAACGAGAGATGACGGCAGAGAAATGCCAAGGAACCGGTCAGAAGCCCGCCCTCATAGATTCTTGGGTGGGTTCTGAACGGTTCATTATTTTCGCCGAGTAGGTCTGGCCGTGGGCTACCCGGCTTTCCTTGCAAGTCCCCCCTTCGATTGCTATATCGCCCCGACTTACCATCGACGCGCTGTGTCTCAGGCTTTTCTCGCCAGTTAACGCAGCCAGGGTGCAATCATGAAGAAAAAGCTCATCATCGCGGCGGTCGCGTTAGCCATCATCTCCGGGATTATCGGCAGCCTCGCCGTCTTCTGGACAGAATACGAGTGGTTTCGGCACCTCGGGTTCAGCGAGGTCTACCTCACGCAGCTCTTCGCGCAACTTGGGACTGCCTTCGCCTTTGGTCTCGTGGCGTTGTTCGTCTTCGCGCTCCATGTGCGGACCATCAAGCGCAACAGCAAGCCGCGCAAGGATTGGACGATCCCCACACCCGAGGGGGACCTCGACATCAAAGAGATCGTCTCCAAGGTGGGCACGCCGGTGATCATCACCGCAGCCCTCGCTGTGGCTGTGCTCATGGGCTTCATCGCATCACGGCACTGGGAGGACGTGCTCAAGTTCTTCAATCAGACCCCCTTTGGTCAGAAGGACCCCGTGCTCGGGCGGGACATTGGCTTCTATCTCTTCACCCTCCCCACCATGCAGTTCACCCAGGAGTGGCTGGTCTACCTGAGCGGAGGCGCGGCCTTCTTCTCTGCTGCGATCTACTTTCTACGCGGTGAGATCGTCGTCAAAGAGCGCTGGCCCATCATGTCCGATGGTGTGCGGGGGCACCTGCTCTTCTCGCTGGCATGTGTGGTGGCGGTGATCGGGTGGGGCTATCGCATTGAGATGTTCGAGGCGCTCTTCTCCAAGCGCGGCGTTGCCTATGGCGCTACCTATACCGATGTCTACGCCAGCTTGGTCGCTTTCCGCATCATGATCGGTGCCTGTGCGGTGCTGGCCGTCTTCTTGCTCTATGCCATGCGCTCCCCATGGCGCGGCAAAGACCGCGAGATCAAATATCCCGCATATGGTCTGGCGGCCATGTTTGGGCTCTATCTTGTGGGCACCTTTGTGTGGCCTACGGTGGTGCAGAAATTCGTCGTAACCCCTAACGAACTGCAGAAAGAGCTGCCCTACCTCAAGCACGCCATCGCCAACACGCGAGAGGCCTATGACCTCGAAAAAATCCAGGTGAAGGAGTTTGCCGCTGATGACAAGCTGACCTTCGCGGGCCTTGATCAGAATAAGACCACCATCGAGAACATCAAGATCTGGGACCATCGCCCGCTGCGCGCCACCTATCAGCAGCTACAGGTCATTAGGCTCTATTATGATTTTCCAAATATCAGCGTTGATCGCTACCGCATTGGTGACAACTACTGGCAAGTGATGCTCTCCGCGCGTGAACTCGTGCACGATCAGCTTCCAGCCCAGAGCAAGACCTGGCTCAACCAGCGGCTCACCTACACTCACGGCTATGGTGCTTGCCTTAGCCCTGTCAACCGCGTCAGCGAAGAGGGCCTGCCTGACCTTTGGGTGAAGGACCTCCCCCCCAATGCCCGCCATCCCGATTTGAAGATCACGCAGCCTGAAATCTACTATGGCATGCAGACCAATGACTACGTGTTGGTGAAGACGGAAGAGCAGGAGTTTGACTTTCCAGAGGGCAGTGAGAATCGCTACACCACCTACGCGGGCAAGGGTGGGGTCGCCATCGGCGGCTTCATCCGTCGTTTGCTCTTCTCGCTGCGCTTTGGCGATTACAACCTTTTCTTCACACCAACGCTCAAGGAGGAGAGCCGGGTGCTCTTCAACCGTAGCGTGCAAGAGCGTGTGCGCACCGTCGCGCCTTTCTTGATGCTCGACCAAGAGCCCTATATTACGGTGGTCAACGGGCGCATGCTCTGGGTGCAGGACGCCTATACCATCAGCTATCGTTACCCCTACAGCCAGCCCACGAGCCTCGGCCGGCGCCAACGCATCAACTACATTCGCAACTCGGTCAAGGCTGTTGTGGACGCTTATAACGGCAGCGTGACGCTCTATATCTGGGATGATTCAGACCCCATGATCCGCACCTACGCCAAGATTTTCCCCTCACTCTTCAAGAAGAAGAGCGAGATCCCGGCCAAGCTTCGCGATCATATGCGCTACCCCAAAGACCTCTTCACCATCCAAGCGGTGATGTACGAGTCGTTCCACATGACCAACCCCCGGGTTTGGTACAATCAGGAGGACAAGTGGAGTATCGCTGGGGAGCTGGCAGAAAAGACCGTGAGGCGTGTTCACAACACGACCCGCACCAAGGGTAGGCGTGCGTCGCAACCTCGCAGTGGTGCCGTGAGCGCCAACACCGTGACCCAGCAGAGCCGCATGTCTCCCTATTATATGATCATGAAGTTGCCAGAGGAGAAGCAGGAGGAGTTCCTGCTGATGGTGCCCTACACGCCAAGCAACAAGGACAACATGGTGGCGTGGATGACAGCTCGTTGTGATGGCGACAACTACGGCAAGCTGCTGGTCTATACCTTTCCCAAGCAGAAGTTGATCTTTGGCCCGATGCAGATCGAGGCCCGTATCGACCAGGACGACTATATCTCGCAGTGGATCACGCTACGCAATCAACAGGGCTCGACCGTTATTCGTGGTGACCTCTTGGTGATCCCCATCGAGTCGTCCCTGCTCTATGTGGAGCCGATTTACCTGCAGGCCACCCAGACTCAACTTCCCGAGTTGAAGCAGGTGATCGTCGCCTTCGACCAGAAGGTTGTGATGAAGCCAACCCTCAAGGGCGCGCTCGCGGCTGTCTTCGGCTTGGCCAAGCGTCCAAGCACGAAGCCTATGGTAAGGACGCCCTCGCCTGTGGCAGGAACCACCTCACCTGTGCAGTTGGGTGGCGATACTGCGCAGCTCGTGGGCCAGGCACTGAAGCTTTACCAAGAAGGCCAAGCCGGCATCAAGGCCGGCGACTGGGCAGCGTATGGTAAGTCCCAAGACGATCTGCGCCAGACTCTCGAGTCCCTCTCCAAAAGCCTCGAGGGCAAGCTGCCTCCGCCCAAGCTCGATCTGGTGGTACCAGCCTCCAACCCTGCGGTGGAGAAGCCCGCCACAGTGAAGCCTGCTACAGTGAAGCCTGCCGCAGTGAAGCCTGCCGCAGTGAAGCCTGCCGCAGTGAAGCCTGCCGCAGTGAAGCCTGCCGCAGTGAAGCCTGCCGCAGTGAAGCCTGCCGCAGTGAAG
>JAFCZD010000999.1 GCA_019314525.1 Deltaproteobacteria bacterium | reverse complement strand
GCGGCGCTGGAGTGTTGCGACTCATAAGAGGCGCTCGGAAAGATCAAACTTTTTGAGACGCAACACTAGCTCTCATCACCATCGCCCTTCGTCGCTGGCATATCTCCTGCGCGAAAGTAATCCGCCACAGCTTCAGCCGCCCGCTGGGTCATGCCCGGCACGGCACGCAACTCCTCTGTCGTCGCCCCTCGAATGCGGCGTAAGCTACCCAGGCTCCGCAAGAGCTGTGCCTTGCGCTTGGGCCCCACTCCAGGCACATCGTCCAAAGTGGAGCGCAGCGTCTGCCGACGTCGCAGCTGCCGATGATGGGTGATGGCAAAGCGGTGGGCTTCATCGCGCAAGCGCGTCAGCAGATAGAGTTCAGCGGTGTTGTGACGCAGCCGGATTGGATCTTTGACGTGGGGCAGAAAAACTCGCTCTGGGCGCTCCTCGCCCGCCGCGTTCTCGTCGCGCTCCTTGGCCAAGGCCACGATGACTGGCGTGCCGAGTTCTTCCGGTAACGCGGCATCCTTCACAGCCGCCAGCGCCGACGAAAGCTGCCCCTTGCCACCATCGACCACGATCAAATCAGGAAGCTCCCAACCCGACGAGCCCAGCCGCGCTCGACGCAAGCGACGAGCCAACACCTCATAAATCGAAGCGAAATCATCTACCGCGGTCTGGACACGAAAATGCCGATAGCTGGTAGGATCGGGCTGCGCGTCGCGCATCACCACCATGGAGGCTACCACCTGCGTGCCTTGCAGCTGCGAGATGTCGTAGCACTCGATATGCCGTGGCACCGTCGTGAGCCGCAGCCGCCGCTGAAGCTTGGCGAGGGCCTCGTCCACGTCGGCGTTGCGCTGCCGCCGGGTAAGGAAGTTGCTGCGCGCATTATGAGCCGCCAGCTGCACAAGCTGCCGCTTATGACCGCGCTTGGGCACCAGGAGCTCGACTTTGTGGCCCGCCCGCTCAGCCAGCCACTGTATCTTCGCTTCGCTGTCTTCGAGATCGAGGGGAACGAGCACCTGCTGGGGCACCATCGCGCCGGCGTCGTAGTATTGGTTGATGAAGGAGCTGAGCAGCTCTTCGTCGGGAAACTCTTGCCCAGAAAAAGAAAAAGGCTGGCGGCCCACGAGCTTGCCCTCACGCAACTGCAGCACGACGACATCCACCGCGTCGCCCTCTCGATAATAGGCAAAAACATCCTGATCGACGAGGTCCCGTCCCACCACCTCTTGCCGTTGTAAGGTGCGCTCCACGGCGCCGATCTGGTCACGCAGCTGGGCCGCAGCCTCAAAGTCCAATCGCTCGGCTGCAGCCGCCATGCGCTGGCTCAGCGTCTGCACCAACGCGCTGCCGTTGCCCCGCAAAAAAAGCGTCACATCCTCCACCTGCTGGCCATAATCCGCTGCGTCGACCTCGATCACGCAGGGCGCTGGGCAACGTCCGATCTGATACTGCAAACACGCGCGCTTGCGCGTCTTCATCACACGATCGGTGCATGTGCGGAGGTGAAAATAGCGGTTCACCAGTCGCAGCGTCTCGCGGCAGGAAGAGGCCAGATGGTAGGGCCCAAAGTAGCGCGCGCCGTCGTCGCGTATGCGCCGCGTCACCTCCAAGCGGGGATAAGGCGCACGGGTATCGAGCCTCAAGACCAGGAAGCTCTTGTCGTCGCGCATCCTCACGTTGAAGCGTGGCGTGTGCTTCTTGATCAGGTTGTTTTCCAGCAGCAACGCCTCTTTTTCGTTGTGGGTGACGAAAGTCTCGATGTCCCCCAAGAGGCGCGCCAAGAGCGGCACGAAGGCCCGCCCGTCACCGGCACCGACGAAATAGGAGCGAACGCGTGAGTAGAGGTTCTTGGCCTTGCCTACATAGACGATCTCCCCTTGGCGATTCTTGAGGAGTGGCGATTCTTGAGGAGATAGACGCCAGGCTCTCGAGGCAAGCGTTCGACGACCTCGCGCAGCGCGGGGCGCAAATGCTCAAGAGATGCGTGTTTTGGGCTCAATGTCTCACATCACCGCAACATCTGTGGACATAACACGACGTTGACCATGGAGCGTCGCCTGGCGCCACAAGATACCACGCACCGTTTGAATCACCGCCACGCCCGCGACCACGATCAACATAGGGGTTTTGTTGGTCCATGGAGAGAGCCTATCGGGAACACCAGAGCCTCGTCCAGCGAGGAGTCGAGCGTATTTTGACACGCCAAGGGTAGGCGGAATGGTCACAGGCGC
>JAFCZD010000998.1 GCA_019314525.1 Deltaproteobacteria bacterium | reverse complement strand
CTGCAGGGCGCAGACGAGCTGGCGGCCTGGCTCGCGGTGCAGAAGCGGCGCGAACAAACCGTGATCATCGGCGCCGACGCGGTGCTCGACGGCGCGCTCAACCGCCACGGCCTGCCCACCTCGGGCGCAGCCGCCGACGACGCCAACGTGCTGCTGCAGCTCTTGCCGCTCGTCCTCGACCTCGCATGGAGCCCGCCCGACCCCCTGCGCGCGCTCGAGCTGCTCACGCTGCCCATCAGCCCCATCCCGCGCGGCCTCGCCCGTCGTTTGGCCGACGCCCTGCACACCTGGCCCGCCGTGGGCAGCCCGCCCTGGCAAGAGGCGCTCTCCGCAGGCCTCGAGGGCCTCGACGCCGAGCGCCTGGCCAAGGTGCAACCCCGCGTTGAGACCCTGCTCACGCCCACGCTGCCCGTGAACAGCGACGCTCCCAAAGCCGAGGTGAGCCGTCGCGTGCATACGCTCATCGCCTGGCTTGAGGCGCGACGCCAGGCCGCCGGTGATTCGGAGACGGCCGCGTGGAACGCAGCCCTCGCCCAGTGCGGGCTCTTTGAGGAGCTGCTCGACGCCACCACGCTCAACAGCCTCACAGGGCCGCTGCTGCAACGCCTCGCCGCCGAGTCCATGGCCGCCGTGGGCAAAGAGGCGCCTTATCAAGCGCAGGCGGGTCTGTCCTTCGTGGATCAACCCGACGGCCTCCTTGGGCCTGCCCCGCGCATCATCTGGTGGGGCTTTTCCCACGACAGCGTGCCGAAGGTTCACGCCTTGCCCTTCACGCCCGCAGAGCTCACCGCCCTCGCCGCGCGAGGCGTCACCCTGCCCGATGCTGGCAAGGACGCCCTCGCCTTGGCCGCGCGCTGGCGTCGGCCGCTGCTGCAGGCCACCGAGCAGCTGGTGCTGATCTGCCCCGAAGGGGACAACGCCGGCGACGTGTTGCATCCACACCCCCTCTGGGATGAGGTCGGCGCGCGCCTCGCCGCAGGTCAGACCTCCACGCCGCTGGAGCGCCGTATGCCACGCTCCCGCAAGACGCCCCGCACCACCACCCGCGAGCTTTTGCCCAAGCCGCGCGCGCGTCGTGCGTGGAAGGTGCAGCCGGCGAGCGTCAAGGCGCGACAGACGGAGTCGCCTTCGAGCCTGGGGCGGCTGCTCGGGTGTTCCTTCAGCTGGGCGCTGCAATACACCGCCAAGATCCGCGGCGGTGTGTCCACCCGCTTGGCCACAGGCCCACAGCTCGCCGGTAGCGTCATTCACGAGATCCTCGCGGCCGTACTCGCCAAGGGCGTGCCCGCCTCGCCCGAAGCCGCGCAGGCCCAGGCCGAGGAGACCTTCGATCGCCTGGCGCCGAGGCTCGCCGCCGAATACTTTCGCCCAGGAGGAGAGGGTGCGCGATCCAACGCGCGCTTCGCCGCCGGTCGCAGCGCGGCGGAGCTCACGCGGCAGCTTCAGGTGTCGAACCTCGGCATCGCCGCAGTGGAGGAGTATGTCAGCCGCGACGCCCTGGGCTCGACCCTCGGCGGGCGCGCCGACCTCGTGGCCGGCCCCCCCGGCGTGGTGATCGACTTCAAACGGAAATACGCCAACGCCTTCCGCGAGATGCTGAAGAAGGGCACGGCCTACCAGCTGGCCTGCTACGCCTACCTGCACCAGAAGCAAGGGGAGGGTGCTTACCCCGACATGGCCTATTTTATCCTCGAGTCGCAGCAACTGCTGCTGACCTCGCCCGACACCATCCCCGAAGCCGAGGCCGTCAGCGGGCCCAACGCCGAGGAGACATGGTTAGCCCTGGAGGCGGGCTTCGAGCAGGTCTCCAAGGCGGTCGCCGAGGGCGAGCGCGCAGGCGCCTGACAAGGACGAGGTGATCGACGGCGTATTGGTCTTGCGGCCGCCGTGTCGCTTCTGTGACCACGCTGTGCTCTGTGGCCGTGGGGTTGAGGTGGCATCATGAACGGCATGAACGGCATGAACGGCATGAACGAGATCAAGATTATCTCGGCCAGCGCAGGCAGCGGCAAGACCTACCGCCTCGCGGAGTTTCTCGAGGCCGAGGTGGTGGCCGGGCGCGTGCGACCTGACGCCATCGTGGCCACGACCTTCACCAACAAGGCCGCCGCGGAGCTGCAAGAGCGCGTGCGCACCCGCCTGCTGGCCAGTGGGCGCACGGACGACGCGCAGCGC
>JAFCZD010000332.1 GCA_019314525.1 Deltaproteobacteria bacterium | reverse complement strand
GTCGATGGCGTCGAGGCTCTCAGCGCGCTCTACGCCCTCGGTGTATTCCTCGAAGTCCTCAAGAGAGAGATGATCGTGGGCGAAGTCATCCTGAAGCCGGGAGAGGGCTTCGTCGCGTCCGTTCTCCAGTTCTTCGTGGGCGGACATCGGCGTTAGGCTCCCATGAGCCAGGCTGCAAGGAGGTCCACAGTTGCCTTGAGGTCCTTCTTATGCACGGTCTCAACGACGGTGTGCACATAGCGACAGGGCACCGAGAGGGTGATGGTGCGTCGGCTTTGCCCGAAACGTTGCAGGGCGCCGGCGTCTGTGCCGCCAAGGGGTAAGATTTCGTATTGATGCTTGATCTTCTTGCGCTTGGCCAGCGCGACGAACTCGTCCACCAGCGTGTGCGTGCTGATGCTGAGGCCGTCCATGATCTTGATGGCGACGCCATCACCCAAGCGGGAGATGGCCTCTTCCTTCTTGGCGCCGGGGGTGTCCACGGCCAGGGTGACATCGATGGCGATGGCGAGCTCGGCTTCGATCTGCTGGGCTGCGACGGTGGCGCCGCGCACGCCGACCTCCTCCTGGGCGCTGCCAAGGAAGTAGATGTCGTAGATATTCTTGCCGCGGGCCTTCTTGATCGCGTTGAGGGCGACCCAGGGGCTGATGCGATTGTCCATGGCCTGCCCACACACAAGATCGCCGAGCTCCTCTGTGGTTTGTTGGAGGACAACAGGATCTCCAGGGCGCACGAGCTTCTTCACGCGTGCTGCGGAGATGCCAAGGTCCACCACGAAGTCGTTCATGGTGGGGATCTTGTTGCGCTCCTCGGGGGTGGCGACGTGGATCGGCTTGGTGGCTGGGTTGAGGATCCCCAAGAGCTCGCGAGTCTTTGTGAGCACCCGTACGCGTCGAGCGAAGAGGTTTCGCGTGTCGAAGCCGCCTGCGTGTTGCAGCCGCAGAAACCCACGGTCGTCTATGTATCGTACATAGAAGCCGATTTGGTCGAGGTGGCAGGCGAGCACAACCGCCTTCTCCTCCACGCCGCGCTTGCGGCGGGCAGCGCCGATCTTTCCGATGAGGTTGCCGATGCGGTCTTCGTGGATCTCGTCCCACCAGCCTTCGGTGCGCTCGCGGATCAGGTCTCTTACCTGCTCCTCGCGGCCGGAGACTCCAGGGGTTTCGGTCAGCGCTTTGAGAAATTCCATGGTCGCTCTCTATCGTCAGTTAGGCAGCGGGGAGTCTAACGCGGCTACGATGGGGACGCCACGGGTTGTGTGGGAGGTTCTTGGCCCATGGCATGGCGCCAGACGCGCAAGAAATTCGCGCCCAAAAAGGAGGCCACCACGTCTTTCGGGATTCCCGCTGCGAGGAGCGCTGATGTGAGGCGTGGTAGGTCTGCGGCGTCGTCCATCTCGTCGAAGAGCGAGTGGATCCATCCGTCGAGGTCTGAGCCGAGGGCGAAGAAACGAGATCCCTCGCCGAGGTGACTGTCGAGGAGCTCGATGCCGTGGGCGAGGTGGTGCGCTACCACCTGGAAGCTGTGTTGGCTGTCTGCGTGCTCGCATAAAAATTGTGGCGCGAGCATCAGGCCGATGACGCCCCCGGTGTGGGCAATGGCCAGGGCCCCCTCGTCGCGCAGGTTGCGCGCTTGGTTGGCATCGTCCCTACTTGGGTAGGTTCCGGCGAGGCCGGTATGAGAGGCGATGACTGGGCCTTGGCTCAGCTCGCATACCTCGAGCACACCCTGTGGGCTGACATGCGCCACGTCAACGAGGAGGCCCACCTCATAGACCTTCTTGATGAGGTCGCGCCCATAGGGAGTGAGCCCGGCGTCGGGGTTGGCGCCTGGCCCAAAGCAATGGGTCACGGCGTCGTTGGCGGAAAAATGGGCCAACGTGACATAACGTACCCCACGCTCAAAGAGCGTCTCGAGGCGGTCCAAGCGGGTCGTCGCGTGTTTTGGGCCCGCCGCACCCAGGGCGTGCACGCCCTCGAGGGCGAGGAAGGCAGCGAGCTTGCCGTTTTGAGCGGTGTCCTCGATATCTTGGGGGCCGCGGGCCTGCACGAGCTGCGCGTCTTCGGCGAGCAGGCGGTGAAAGTAGTCGATCTGGCGGTTGATCTCCGTCCAGCCCGCCTCACGGCTACGAGGCCAATAGTGGATGCCCAGGCCCACGCCGTTGTAGCCTCCGCGGCGCATGCGTGGCATGTCCGCGTGGTTGAAGAAGGGTTGGTGCTGGCCGGTCGCGAGCGCCCCCGCCCGCGCCAGCAGGAAGGGCAGCGCGCGCGCGCCGTGGCCTCTGAGCAGGCCGCCTGGGCGGTGTTCTTCGGCCAAGTCGTAGCCGAAGAAACGCTGCTGCAGGATGCTGTCCACGTGCAGGTCCACCACCAAGCTCTGCTCATGCACCCTTCGCGCACCGTCGTCCAATTCGAGCCGTCGTGCGTCTTTGTCGTCGAGGGTGCCCATCTTGAGGCAACTATGCGTGGCAGAGGGGGGGCTTGTCGACACTTGACAACAAACGGGGCGCAAGGTGAGGGTGCACCTCGTTCAACCAGAAAGTTCAGAGGAGATGTCATGAAAAAGGTGACGTTGATCGCAGGGGCCCTATGTCTGGGCTTATGCGTCCAAGGGTGTAGCGGCGCGAAGAAGTCGGCGTTTCCGGCCACAGAAGTCGGCGCGAAAGCGATGCTGCAGCAATTCTTGAAGGCGGACGCTGACCGCACCAAGCTCTCTCTCGCCCTCAAGCCCCAAAGCGCAGACTACGGCAAGGTCTTCGCGGACGCCGCCACCGCGAAGAAGGCAGAGGCTGCCTACTCGAAGCTCTGGGAGAGCGTGCCCAAGCGCCCCTTTGGCCCTAAGGAAGGACAGACCGAGATCTTGCTCTGGGGTGCGACCACCGACGATTTGAAGGAAGGCAAGGGCAACGCGTCAAAGTTCCCCGGTGGCTACAAGAAAGTGGCCGCTCAGCTCAAGTCAGGGCTCAAAGTCTACCGCTTCAAGTTCGTCAAGCCAGGCTCGACTCTGGGCATGGCGTTTGACGGTCTCTACAACATCGAGGGCCGCTGGGTGTTGATGCCCAAACCCTGGCGTGCGTTGCGTTAGGAGGTCTGCGGTCGATTCAGCGACGACGAAGCAGCAGCGCGAGCGCCAAGAGCAGCGCCAGGGGTAGCATCGAGGGTGTGGCGGCGATGGCGCAGCCACCGCTCAACGTCGAGTTGCTCTGGCGGCTCTCCACACCACTATCCGGAATGCCGGCGTCTGGCAGAGGGTTGATGCCCGTGTCAGGCTGTAGGATGCCCGTGTCGGGCTGCGAGAGGCCACTGTCGGGCTGCGAGATGCCACTGTCGGGATCCGCTATGACAGTGCCAACGACGCCGCTGACCTCTTCTGAGCGGCTGGTGGTGCCATCAGGACAGATAGCATCTACGACAACATAGGTGTTGCCCAATCCGAGCCCCGTTAACTGGAGGGAGGTGCTATCGCTTGCCACGTTGATGGGTGAGCCACCTTGAGTGGCTCCAGTGCCTTGATAGGGCTCTCCCGACTCCGTATCGTAATAGACCGCGTAGTTTTGCAGGGCGCTAGGATCCAGCGGTGCAACGTTGGTCCATGAAATTTGGAGCCCGTCGGTCCCGCTGGGCTGCGGGGGCGAAACCACAGGCGTGTCGAGAGCGGCAGTGGTGATTTCGGGGCTATAGCTGCTCTCCCGTCCCTCTACGTCAAAGGTCGTGAGTACAAGATAATAGACTTGGCACGTGATGAGGCCTGTGATCGTGTATGCAGGCTTGAGGGGATCGGCCAGGGAGGCGATGGGTATGTTGACCTCCTGTTGGTAGTAGCCCGTTACGTCGCCATAGTAGATGTTGTATCCAGCGATATTGCCTGGCAGCAGGTCTGTGTTGTCAACCCTTTTGACTGGCGCCGTCCACGAGAGCGTTACGCCAGCGGCCTGCGCCATGTTCGCAGTTAGCAGAAGCAGACTGAAAGCTGCCAGCAAAGCCTTGACCTTGGTATGGCGTCTCATCACGTCATCTCCTCTAGAGCTGGTGTGTGTGGAAGGATCCTGTGGTTCTTACTGGCGGAGGAACTTGAGGTGGGGCTGTCGGCGCTCTACTTTTCGCTCAGTCATGAGGGCAGCCCCATCTTTGCTTATTGTGAGCACAGTCTCTTTGCCTAAGCCATTGTTGAGCACAGCACGCGTGCCCTTGGCGTCCTTATGAATCTTGATGGCCATTCCTCGCCGTTTACCAGGGCCTGTGGTGTCGAGGTAGAGGGCCATGCCTGCGACGCGATCCCCGCTCCAGATGGGCACATGGGTGCTGGCTTGGGCGTAACGAAAGATATTCGCGGCGCGCACCTGAAAGGTGCGCCACTGGTTTTTTGGCAGCGCTTTGGACATCTGTTGCAAGTTGAACAAGGCGGGCGCGAGAGCCTTATTGCCTAGCGCTTCTGTCAGGCCGGTGCGCTGGTGGGTTTTTGCCCAACGAGCCACGCGGTGAACACCACGCATGGTGCCACGGGCCGCCTCAGCAGCGGCAGCGCCAAAGAGTAAGCTCGCCACGAGAATGGATAGAAAAATGCGTCGCATGAAATGCCTCCAATGGTGGCCCCGTGGGGCGTGCTCATTGCCTCACTAGGCCAGAAGCGTGCCAAGGACTGGTGCGCACGGAGATGAGATAAATGGTGATATTTGTAGGCGTGGAGGATCCCGCTCTACTCGAAGAATCGACGAAGGAGTGACTACCGTCGTCATCGCCGGAGTGTGGTTCTTGCTTTGGCAGAGGAGGCGAGGAGATTGCGGGGCGCACCTTGGTAGTGCGACATCCTTGTGGTGAGGATAACAACCGGTGGGAGGCCTGAGCCTATTCGTCAGTAGACTCGAGATCCTCGAGCAGCTCGACGCTGCGGATCACCTTGTGTCCAACATGTTCGAAGTTGACCTCAAGTCGGTCCTCATGCTCTTCGATGACCGTGCCGATGCCCCACTGTGGACGTCGGGTGTGTCATACGAGCCAATCCCCCGAGGGCATGGGAGGTGGGGCCGTGTTGCGCTGTTGTCGTTGTTGGACCATGACATCGCAGACTGGTTCGAGGAGTTGACGCACCTCGTTCTCAACTCGACTGTCCCCCAAATCCACGGTCAGCTGCCTTGGACCGTTGCGCAGACCTGCGGCGAGGGTACGGGCAGCTCGATTGCTCACCTGACCTCTGAGGACAAGCCGCGAAAGCTGCGCGAGCAGTCTGCTGGAAACCACGGCATGGCAAACCTCCTCTAAGCCTGCATTTGCTTCGACGCGCAGGTGTCTCAGCGCTGGGAGGCGCTGGGGCGAGAGCTTCGTGATCCTGGCGGCCACACTCAGCGACAGCGCGCCTGGGGCGTGCACGCCTCTTTCACGGGCATCACGAGTTCGCAGCTCAAGGGCGACGAGCTTTCCGTGCGCCATGACCTCGATGTTGGCATGGCCAACCAAGCGTAAGCGTCGCAAGCTCTCGGTGGTATCGACCAGCGCGCTAACATCTCCCAAGGCTGACCCATAGCTGGTCCAATCTCCCAACACACCGACGTCGAGTTCCAGCACCGCCAGCGAGCGGGGCAAGGCGGGCAAATTGGCTGAGACCAACACCTCAGCGGCCTCGATCTCTACCGACAACTCCCGCAGCAACGCCATGGACGGGTGAGCAAAGAGCGTTTGCAGCTGACTGCGAACCAAATTGGAACCATCTGTGAGTTGAAAGCGCTCGATGAAGCCGCGCCGCCAGGCCACCCTTCCAGGCAGCGGGCGCGGGAGCAGACACGTCCCATGGATGCGCAGCAGCTCACGCTCACGTTCGAGAACTGACGCATCGTTGGGGGAATCTTGCTTCTGTGCCTGGATCGCGATCAGCTCACCGCGAGGGTCGTTGACTTCTTGCAGCCAGTCAGCGAACACCAGCTGGGTAGCCTCATCATCTGGGTTGGCACACATTTGGGCGATGAAGGTGTGGTATTGCACGCTGGTTTCGTCCGTGGATTGGGCCGCATCGACAATGGTGAGCACCTCTGCGAGCTGCTCCTCGAGCGCCGCACGGTCGGGAAGCTCGTGCGGGCAGTCAGCGAGCGCCTGGCGAAACACATGGGGCACGTGAGCCACGCCGCAGCCCAGGTGATAATAACGCGAGACAGGGTCTCGACTGTATTGGCTACCAAAGACCTCCCGCAGCCGCAGCGCGCCCTTCGCGATCAAACCACGGCAACCCTGACAGCTAGACCTAATGCTCTTGGCGGGTTCGATCGTGTGAACCTCCCTGCGGGGAGTGTCATCAAACTCTTCCTCATCCACCTCGTCGTCGTTCAGCTTCGAGTCGTCTATTTCTTCAGGGGTCGTCTTGGTGGCCATCTCTTCTCCCGACTACCAGTTCATGCGAAGCGTACAAAGCACATGGTCTTTCAGCCGGGCTGGGATTCCGAGTTCTTCAGACAATGCAGGCCAAGCTGAGAAAGCATCGAGCACCTGCTCAAGGATGATCTTGCCCCGCCCACGCGGAAGCCCGGCGTAGTCTGCGAGGTGCTTCAGATCTGCCAAC
>JAFCZD010000057.1 GCA_019314525.1 Deltaproteobacteria bacterium | reverse complement strand
GATAGCCTTATCGTGGCACTCGCACCGAACCAGGAATTCGGGCCTTATACCCTCATCGACCAAATCGCAGTCGGAGGAATGGCCGAGATCTATCTAGCCAAGACCCGAGGGGTGGCTGGCTTTGAAAAATATCTGGCGCTGAAGGTGATCCACCCCAACTTCGCGGACGATGAGCAGTTCGTGGGAATGCTCATCGACGAAGCGAAGATCGCGGTGAATCTCAACCACGTCAACATCGGACAGATCTTCGATCTCGGACGTTGGGAGAAGACCTACTACATCGCCATGGAGTTCATTGACGGCTTTGATCTCTTCAAGATCATGCGTCAGCTGAGCACATTGGAGGTAGAGGTCCCCATCGACGTTGCGACCTACATCGTTCAGGAGCTCTGCACGGGGCTCGATTATGCCCACCGCAAACATGACACCGCCGGTCGCCACCAGAACATCATCCATCGCGATATCAGCCCGCAGAATGTGATCATCTCCAAGGCAGGCGAGGTGAAGATTGTAGATTTTGGCATCGCCAAGGCGGCCAGCCGCTCTCGAGCAACCCAGGCAGGGGTGATCAAGGGCAAATACTTCTACATGTCGCCAGAGCAAGCCTGGGGCGATGAGATCGATCAGCGCAGTGATATCTTCTCTGCTGGTATCATCCTCTACGAGGTCCTCACCGGACAAATGCTCTATCTCCAAGAGGATCTGCACCAACTGCTGGACATGGTGCGCAAGGCCGAGATTCCAAAACCAAGCATCCTGCGCCCGGACATTCCACCAAAACTCGAAACCATCGTAATGAAAGCGTTGGCCAAACGCCCTGCCGACCGCTGGCAGAAGGCCCATGATTTCCGCGTGGCCCTAACTGAGTTCCTCTACTCCTACACTTCCGACTTCACACCTGAGCGAGTCACACAGCTGGTATACACTCATATGACCAAGCCGGTCGAAGCCGCCCCAAAGGCTTCCGTCTCGGAGGTCAAGTTACTCGCTCGGGAGGAAGTGCCAGCCGATCAGAAGAGCGTGATCTTCGACATCTCAGAGCTGGACGGCGTGGAGCTCTTGGAAGAGGGAAAGGCTGATGCAGGTGAAAGCACCCGCATCAGCCCTCCACCACGCGGCATGTTTCTCTCGCCTGAGCCTGGTTTCGAAGGTGATGTTGTGGATGCAGCGACACCCGATGAGCGCACGCTTGTCGATAGGGCGCCCTCCGCCATTTTTACACCCAAGAATGACCCGGCACACAACGCAGAGGTGGTGATCAAGCCCCCAAAACCGTGGGCAAACTCGCACCCGCCCGTTAGACGCGTTTACCGGCCCACAGGTCCAGTGCTCCCCGCCGTGAAGCTGAAGAAACCAGGGGCCAAGCTGGAGGTTCCAACAGTCATTGGCTTGACAAGCGAATGGGAGCCGATGCCAGTGGGCAGTCCAGCCCCTGGTAGTGCTCCCCTGCCCAGCGGCGAAGAGTGGCAGAACAACACCATAACCAAGCCAAACCCAACTCCTTTGCCCGCGGTGGCCACGCCTGCAGTGGCCACGCCTGCAGTGGCCACGCCGCCCCCTCCTCCTCTTCTCCCACCCACGGCGCAGCAAACGTGGGGAGCTTGGCCAACGCCACAACCACCTCCAGGACAACAACCCACTCAGCAACAGCTCTCTGCAGGCCAGCTCTCTCAAGGGCAACTCTGGCCACAGAACTCGCCAGAGCAAAGAGTGGAACAAGTGCCTCCCTGGTTGACTCCACCTCCTTCTCCTGTGCAAACCGATGAAGAGACCACCCTCCCCCGTGGAAAAGGACGCTGGGTGGGCTGGATGCTGGCAGTTAGTATTGTCGGTCTCGTTGGTATCAGCGCAGCTATTGGGATCTCTATTTACTCGCCATTCTCCCGTGAAACTCCAACGATAATCGTTGAGTCAGTCCCTGAAGGCGCGCAGGTTTTGATCAATGGTGCGCCTGCAAAAAAGAAGACCCCTGTGGCCATCAAGCTCCAACAATTGGGGAACTACAAAGTTCACGTGGCGCTTCGCAACTACGAACCTTTTGAGCAAATCGCCCGCCTCTCAGAGGAGGAGCGCCGTGTCAAAGTCCTCGCTGTTCTCACGCCAAAGACGGGAAGCATTGAAGTCGTCTCGGTACCAAGCGGAGCTGATATCTACATCAACAACGAGCTGCGTGGCACAACCCCGCACAACCTCAACAACCTGAATCTCGACGAAGATATCTCCTTTGAACTTCGTAAGCGCGGATACAAATCAGTCATTCGGTCGATGAAGTGGGAAGAGCGCACCTTCCGCAAGGTCAAGGTCCACCTCGAGCGCGCACGCTAGGGCCACCAGATAAGATATTTTCACACGTAATTCTCACACCTTATATTCTTGAAACTCTAGAGCCTGGCGTGCGTTGACACGCCTTGGTTGGTATGTTACCTGCCGCGCGATGGTTACCCAAGCTGTGCTATTGGCTGCGGTCAGCCAGGATCCCCCGCTGATCGACATTGACTACACCCTGCTGGTTCAAGCGGGGATCTTCCTCGTGCTCTTCGTGGTGATGAGGAAGCTTGTTTTTCTACCTTACCTCCAGGCGCGACGTGAGCGTGACGCCAACATTGGAGGTGCTCGAAACGAAGCCAAGAGTCTCGACATCGATTGCACTGAGCGCACGCAACGCTACGAGGAACGCCTAATGGCTGCGCGCAAGGAAGCGGCTACAGGCCGAGCCCAACGCCGTGCAGAGGGCACATCCAAAGGAGAAGAGCTGCTCACCGACGCACGCCAGCGAGCTGACGCCAAGCTTCAGGCTGCCCGCGTCCGTATCGCAAAGAGCGTGCCCGCGGCTGAGTTGGCCCTGCGAACACGAGCAGACCAACTTGCCCAGGCCATCGCCTCCAAGGTGCTGGGCCGCAGCGTCTGATCTACACTACATCTTCTGGGGTGTCATCTGCGCCCCTCCTAGCGGAGCACTCATGGGCCTTCCCGAAATCAAAGCAAGACAGCGCCCTAGCTGGCTACTTTTGCTCTCCTTTTGCGGCATATTTCTGACGCTAGGAGTTGCGGAGAGCAACTCCTATGCCTCAACTGAAGGCGCCCATCCAGCCGAAGCTACCGTTGGATCCCAGGAGCCAGGCTCCCAAGATACAACGCATATCAACTGGACCAGCTGGGACTATGGCCACGGAAAAACAGAGGCCAACCCACCCTTCTTGATGGCGATCATCAACTTCAGCCTTGTCATTTTCGCTCTCATCTTCTTCGTACGTAAACCCCTGGGGAGCTTCCTCGCCGACCGCCACCACCGCATCAAGGAAGACCTCGCGGCGGCCGCCGCCTTGCGTGAGCAAGCTCGCCTCCACCTCTCCGAGATCGACACCAAGCTCGATGGCCTCCAAGGGCAAATTTCCAAGATCCGAGAGGACGTCGCCAAGGACGCAGAGGCGGAGAAGGAACAGATTATTCTCAAGGCTGAACGTGACGCTGCCGCTCTCGTCGAATCTGCTGAACGCACCCTCGAGATCGAAATCGAGCGTGCGAAGCGACGGCTTGAGGTGGGAGCCGTTAAGGCAGCGCTGGAGTCCGCTGAGAAGTTGCTGCAGCGTGAGATCGGCGCAGAAGACCAACGCCGACTCCGTGAAGACTACTTCGAGCAGATTCAGAGTGCTGGAGGTGGCCATTGAAAGCCAGGAGCCTCGCTCGCCGTTACGCCAAGGCCCTCATCGGCATCGCGATCGACCAGCGCTGCTATGAGGAGTTCGCTCAAGAGCTCGCGACTGTTGCCAAGCTCTTCAAAGAGCATACCGTGCTCTCCACAACGCTGATGAATCCGAGCTACACCCTCGCCAAACGCAAGGCCGTTATGGAGGGTGTGGTCGCTCGGCTGAAATCCTCCAAAACGGTGAGGAACTTCCTCTTGCTGACCGTCGACCGGGGGCGCGTTGAATTGATCCCGGACATCGCAGTGGAATATCAAGCCCTGGCTGACGAGGAGGCTGGTCGTGTGCGCGCGGATGTTCGGGTGGCAGCAGACATCGATTTACAAGATCTCGACAAGCTCAAGGCTGCGCTGGAGAAGCGTACAGGCAAAGAGGTGGTGATCAGCGCTCGGGTGGACCCAACGCTGATCGCGGGCAAGGTGACACGCATTGGCTCCACGGTGCTCGACGGGAGCGTCAGCATGCGGTTGGAGTTGATTCGTAACACGCTACTCGAAGGCAAGCTCTAAGAGGGATGACGATGGAAATTCGCGCAGAAGAAATCAGTGACATCATCCGCAAGCAGATCGAGCAATACGATCAAAAAGTCGCTGTCATGGAGACAGGGACAGTGCTCACTATCGGCGATGGGATCGCGCGCGTCCATGGCCTCGATGGGGCGATGGCTGGCGAGTTGCTCGACTTTCCCCACGGCGTCAAGGGCATGGTGCTCAACCTCGAAGAAGACAACGTTGGTGTGGCCCTCTTGGGGCGCGACATCCTGATCAAAGAAGGCGATCTGGTCAAGCGCACCAAACAGATCTCGGGTGTGCCTGTGGGTGAAGACCTCATCGGCCGCGTCGTCAACGCCCTGGGTGAGCCCATCGATGGTGGCGATCCACTCCAGGCCGACGCCTTCGAGCGCCTCGACATCAAGGCTCCTGGTATCGTCAAGCGCAAGAGCGTACACGAGCCGCTGCAGACGGGCATCAAAGCCATCGACGCCATGACACCCATCGGCCGTGGCCAACGAGAGCTGATCATCGGTGACCGTCAAACGGGCAAGACCGCCATCGCCGTGGACACGATCATCAACCAGAAGGGCAAAGACGTCACCTGCATCTATGTCGCGATCGGCCAGAAACAGTCGACAGTGGCACAAGTGGTGGACAAGCTGCGTGAGCATGGCGCGATGGAGTATACCATCGTCGTGATGGCTGGTGCCTCTGAGTCAGCCCCCATGCAGTTCCTCGCCCCCTTCACCGGCTGCACCATGGGCGAGTATTTCATGAACAAGGGTGGCCATTCACTCTTGGTGTACGACGACCTAAGCAAGCACGCGGTGGCCTACCGACAGCTCTCACTATTGCTGCGCCGCCCACCAGGACGCGAAGCCTACCCCGGTGACGTCTTCTACCTGCACAGCCGTCTCCTCGAGCGCGCAGCGAAGCTGAGCGACAAAGCGGGGGGCGGCTCACTTACGGCGCTGCCGATCATCGAGACTCAAGCCGGCGATGTCGCCGCCTATATCCCCACCAACGTGATCTCCATCACCGACGGTCAAATCTTCCTCGAAACCGATATGTTCTACGCTGGCCAACGCCCCGCGGTGAACGCGGGCATCTCCGTCTCTCGCGTGGGCGGAAACGCCCAGATCAAAGCGATGAAGAAGATCGCGGGCAGCCTACGCCTCGACCTCGCGCGCTACCGCGAGTTGGCAGCCTTCGCCCAGTTTGGCTCGGACCTCGACAAGGAGACCCAGGCCCAGCTGGCACGCGGCGCTCGGATGATGGAGGTGCTGAAACAGGGACAGTACGAGCCCATGGAGGTGGAAACACAGATCACGATGATCTTCGCCGGCAGCCAGGGGCTGCTCGACGAGATCCCTGTGGAGATGATCACCTCCTATGAGCCGAAGCTGCTCAAGTGGCTCAATCGCATCCACCCCGAGTACGCCCGCGAGATCGCCGAAAAGCAGGAGATTTCCCAGGATCTCGATGCCAAGCTGCGCGAGGCGATCAAGAGCTTCAACAAGGAGTTCTTGGCGGAGAACGGCTGATGCCCTCGCTCAAGGATATTCGCCGGCGCATCACGTCGGTCAAGAACACCCAGAAGATCACCCGCGCCATGAAGCTTGTGGCAGCGGCCAAGTTGCGCCGGGCCCAGGCAAATATTCTGCAGGCCCGTCCCTATGCTCAAGAACTCCACGAGATGATCGCCGAGCTGGCACTACGCACCGAGGCGGATGACCACCCGCTCTTGGAGGTGCGTGAGCCGCAACGCGTGATGATCGTCATCCTCACCTCGGACCGCGGTCTCTGTGGCGCATTCAATACCAACGTCCTGCGGCGCGCCCAGGCCTATTTGGCCGACAACAAGGATGCTCATGACGAGATCCAGCTCTCAGTCGTGGGCCGCAAGGGGCGAGAGTATCTCGAGTACCGAGACATCGAGATCAAGCAATACTTCGCCGGACTCGACGTGGGGAACGCTCTGGAGCGCTCAAAGGAGATCTCGGCCAAGGTGACCGAGGGTTTCCTTGGCGAGGACCTTGACAAGGTCTACCTGCTCTACAACGAATTCAAATCCGCGATGTCACAGAAGATCACCATTGAGCAGCTCTTGCCTATCGTGCCAGCGGAAGGCTCGAAGATCCAAGCCGCGGTAGATTTCGAGTATGAGCCAACCAAGGAGCAGATCCTGGATCAGATCCTGCCCATGTACCTGCAGGTGGAGATCTACCGAGCCTCGCTGGAATCCACGGCCTCAGAATATGGTGCACGCATGACCGCCATGGAAAACGCCACCAGCAGCGCCAACGACATGATCGACTCACTGACGCTGGAGTACAACAAGGCGCGGCAGACAGCCATCACCAAAGAGTTGCTAGAGATCGTCTCGGGGGCTGAAGCGCTGAAGGGCTAAAGCGCTGAAGGAATAGCTCAAGACAAAGACGTTTGTGGCGTAAGTCGCGAACCAAGAGAAACGAAAGATGACGGCGGAACTCTGGCGTCATCTAGTGGAATTGATAGAGGACAACAATGGCAACAACTCGAGGAAAGATCAGCCAGGTCACAGGCGCGGTGGTTGACGTGGCCTTCGAAGGGGCTCTACCTCCGATCTACCAAGCGCTCACGGTCACCAACCCTATCTTGGACGACAACAAGGACAACTTGGTGCTTGAGGTCGCTCAGCATCTCGGGGAACGCACGGTGCGCACCATCGCCATGGACGCCACTGAGGGCCTCGTGCGAGGCATGCTCGTCGCCGATACCGGCCACATGATTCGCATGCCAGTGGGCAAGGAAGTGCTGGGGCGCATCCTCAATGTTGTGGGCGAACCTGTAGACGAAGAGGGGCCGGTTGACGCCAAGATGTGGCGTCCCATCCATGCCCCCGCGCCTAAATTTGTCGACCAGTCGACGAAAATCGACTTCTTCTCCACGGGGATCAAGGTTGTCGACCTGCTCTGTCCCTACCGTAAAGGCGGAAAGGTTGGCCTCTTCGGTGGCGCTGGCGTGGGCAAGACTGTGCTCTTGATGGAGTTCATCAACAACGTCGGCAAGAAACACGGCGGTGTCTCCGTCTTCGGCGGCGTAGGCGAGCGTACCCGCGAGGGCAACGACCTCTGGATGGAGTTCAAAGAGGCCAATATCCTCGACAAGGTTGGGCTGGTCTATGGGCAGATGAACGAACCCCCTGGAGCGCGTGCTCGTGTGGGGCTCTCGGCGCTCACGGTGGCAGAGTACTTCCGCGATGAAGAGGGGCAGGACGTGATGCTCTTCATCGACAATATCTTCCGCTTTACGCAGGCCAACTCTGAGGTCTCTGCAATGCTCGGGCGTATCCCTAGCGCTGTGGGTTACCAGCCAACGCTGGCCACCGACTTGGGCGCGCTCCAGGAGCGTATCACCTCCACCACCAAGGGCTCGATCACCTCGGTGCAGGCGATTTATGTGCCCGCTGACGACCTGACAGACCCAGCACCAGCCACCACCTTCGCCCACCTCGACGCCACCACGGTGCTCTCTCGCAGTATCGCCGAAATGGGCATCTACCCAGCAGTAGACCCCTTGGATTCCACCTCCACCAACCTCAACCCCGATGTGGTGGGTCGGCGGCACTATGAGACCGCGCGTGAAGTGCAACGCATCCTTCAGCGCTACCGCGACCTCAAAGATATCATCGCCATCCTCGGCATGGATGAGCTCTCTGAGGATGACAAGCAGCTCGTGCGGCGAGCCAAGCGAATTCAACAGTTCCTCTCGCAGCCCTTCTTCGTCGCCGAACAGTTCACAGGCATGGAGGGCCGCTTCGTCGAGGTCAATGATACCGTTGAGGGCTTTGCTGAGATCCTCGAAGGTAAATGTGACGATCTTCCTGAAGAGGCGTTCCGCTACGTAGGCAACCTTGACGAGGTGCGTGAGCGCGCCGAGAAGATGAGAAAGGACGCGGCCTAGTCGTGGCTTCTCTACACCTCGAAGTGGTCACGCCACGGGGAGTCGTGGTCAATAAAGACATTGACGAAGTGACCGTACCGGGCACCCTGGGCGACTTTGGCATCCTCGCTGGGCATATCCCTGTGCTCTCCGCTCTGCGCACGGGCTTGATGAGCTACCGCTCTGGCAATGCCGTAGAGCACCTCGCCCTCGGCGGGAGCGGTTACGCCGAGGTTGGTGCTCATGATCGTGTCATGGTGCTCACCGACGAGAGCGCCACGAGCGATGATGTGGACACCGACGCTGTGCGAGCAGAACTTGAAGAGGCAGAGTCTGAACTGCAACACTTCGAGGGCGACCCCCAAGGCGCTGATTACACATTGCTCCGCCAACGAGCCGACTGGGCACGCGCTCGCCTCGATCTGGCAGGTAAATAAGTCTGCGGGTCAAAAATCAGCGTTGTACCAAGGCACCACTGCCACAAGCCTGCTGTAGAGCCTCCACCACCAGCCGGTGGCTCGGTCGCTCTAATGACACCCGCCCCATCAAGGGCGCCCCAAGCAAAGCAAGATCACCGATGACGTCGAGCAATTTGTGGCGCACAGGCTCGTCAGAGAAGCGCAGCTCGCCGCTGAGGAGGCCTCGCTGATCGAAGACCACCACAGAGGTCGAATCCGCGCCCTGGGCAAGGCCGGCAGCCCAGAGTTGCTGAGCGTCTTCAAGGAAACCAAAGGTTCGAGCGGGCGCGATCTCAGTGACATAGCTCCCATGATCGCCCACCGCCCACTGGCGCTGCTGCTTGCCAATGAGTGGGTGAGGAAAATCAATGGTGCAGTCCACGAGGCCCTCGGCGCTGGGCTCGAGACAGCACACGCTATCGCCTAGCCGGTATTCGAAGCGACGCGCCACCTGCCAGGGAGCGCGCGGGTCTTTGGCAGAGACAAGATGTGGAGTTATCAACTCAACCCAGGGGGTGGCGCTGCCATCGAGGGCGGGTAGCTCAGGAGCGTCGAGCTCCACCAAGGCTGCCACCACACCACACCCCGCCAGTGCCGAGAGCAGATGCTCTGCCGTCTCCACCTTCTCTGGGCCTGTGCCAAGCCTGGTACGCCGAGACAGGCCGGTAGCGGTGGAGAGCTGCACGATTTGTGTTGGAGCGCCAGGGAGGTCCACACGCCTCAGAGCAAACACCGCAGGGTCGCTGGAGTCACAGACGCCCCCGCCTAGATCGCTCTCAAATGGGACTGAGCGGTCTAGAGGTTCAAGCCGCACTGAAGAGTCGAGCGCTTGGTGGAGCGAACGCCCTCTGATGCGGGCGCTGGGCCGTGCTAGCTCAAAAGAAGGAGCCAAGAGCTGCTGCCGAGACCTATTGGTCGCAGTGACGGAAAAAGAGGATGATGCTTAGGCAATGAAACTCCCGGTCGGAACTCTGTGTCACGGTCTTGTCCACAACCTCAATGGCAGATTGTGCCCGCAGCCAGGAGGTGATTCGAGCTCCCAACTCCTGACGTTCCTTTGCCTTGGTAGCGGAGAAGACCTTCAAGCCTGTAAACGGCAGCATCAGCTTGTCCTCGATTTCCTGTGAGCGCCCTCGGCTGCTAACATGCTGTGCCGTAGATTGTCTACCTGGTTTCGGCCGACCGGCCAGTTTATTTGAAGACATTGCTTCTCCTTGCTCGCTCCACACCTGCCCAATTGACTTTCTCCCCGCAACACCGCTATAAAGCTGAAGGTTCTGGCTTTGCCCGTGAGCGATATTACCCAAATTCATTACCGCGTGCCTCACGCGGCCGCCGAGTCGGTGGCGAATCTGCTGCATGAGTTGAGCAGCGGAGGCGTGGAGCAACGCGACGAGGAAACCCTCGAGTCCCCGGAAGCGGGTTTGGTGGAGTTCGTCACGTGGGTCCCAGAGTCAAAAGTGGACGAGCAAGTGAGTGCTGTAGAGCGCCTGCTCTCCTCCTTGAAGGACTTGGGGATCGAAACTCAGCGATTCTCCTGCTCCCGCCTCCAGGTGGATTCTGACGCCTGGGTCGACGCTTACAAGCGCCATTTTCGCACCACACGCATCGCCCGGCGATTTGTCGTCAAACCAAGCTGGGAAGACTATGACGTGCAGCCTGGCGACCTGATGATCGAGCTCGATCCTGGAATGGCCTTTGGCACGGGTCTACACGCCAGCACCAAGCTGGTGATGAGCACGCTGGAGCGTGTTGCCCGGCTCTGCCCCACCCCCCAGACTGTCCTTGACCTTGGTTGTGGGACCGGCATCCTGGCCATCGCAGTGGCACGCCTCTGGACAGCCTCGAAGATCATCGCTGTAGACAACGATCCTGTCGCCGTAGAGGCCTGCCGGTACAATGTCGCGCACAACGGCCTCCAAGACCGAATTGAAGTCCGTGAGGGATCAGCAGGGAGCGTCGAGGGGCAATTCAGCCTCATCTGCGCCAACCTCAGCTATGATGTGCTCTCAGGACTGACAAAGACCCTGCCCAGACACCTTGACGACTTTGGTCGTCTCATCCTCAGCGGGCTGCTCGCTAGCCAAGCTCAGGAACTCTGCGTCGCTTTCACCAGCGGGCTGCAACTCGAGCCAGAGTACAGCGAGGAAGAGAACGATTGGCGATCACTCCTACTACGCGTAAGGCTCTGAAACGCCTCCTTGTTCCTAGTGACTCTATCCACGAGGGCCAAGCGTTGCTCGAAGGCGCTGATCGGCACTATGTCATCGATGTATTGCGTTTGGTAGTTGGCGCACAACTCGAGCTCTCTGATGGACAGGGCGCGCTCTATGAGGGCACCATCGCGCACGTTACCAGGCGTCACGTAGGCCTCGCCCTCGGTGAGCGGCACGAGCTACCACCAGCGCCGGGGCCCCGGCTGGTGCTATTGGGGGGAATGGCACGTGGCGGTCGAACGGAATATGTGCTGCAGAAGAGCACAGAACTCGGGGTCGATGAACTCTGCCCCGTGATCTGCCGTCGTTCGGTGTCACGCCCAAAAGAGCTCTCCAGCAAACATCAGCGCTACAGCGAAGTGGTGAGGCAAGCAGCGCGACAGAGCGAGCGCAGCTGGCTACCCATGTTGAATGCGCCCCAGAAGCTAGAGGACGCATTGCCACGGTGGGCCTCTTCGTCGGCGACCCGCCTCGTGGCCGTGCCCGGTGCTCCAGCGCTGTCGAGTAAAAGTGAACTCATCAAAGCACAGGAGCAGGAGATCACGCTCTTGGTCGGCCCAGAGGGCGGGCTCTGCGCTGAAGAGATCGACCTCGCCCTTGGCGTTGGGTTCCAGCCTGTGGGGCTGGGAACTCGGATCTTACGCACAGAGACCGCAGCCACAGCTCTCGTTGCCATCGTTGCCTTTGTCTCCGGCCGCCTCGAGCGCTAGACCGGGCCAGACCGGGCCGGCCCGGCCCGGCCCATAACCGCAAGATTCTTGTGTAGCCTGGCCATGTCCACTTATAGTGTCGACATGGCCAAAGTACGTGCACCAGGCCCGGCGGAGGAGGCTCAGCCAGCGACTGGTCCTCCCCTTTCCACGACTGCCACCCATGGCTCCGAGCCTCGTGATGGGGAGATTCCCCTGGCCAAGGTGTATGTGGTGGGTCTTTGGCGACGGATGGCTGCCGCGGTCATCGACCTCACCTTGGTGGCACCCGTCATCGCCATAGCCGCCTTTGTCGTCATCAAGGTGGCTGGGGGCGGGCTCTCAACCTGGCGCGTGTTACGCCCAGAGCTACTCCTCGAGCTCGCCCTGCAGGGCGGATGGGCCTTCTACGGCTCCATCACCCTGGTGCTGCTCTTGGCACTACTTTATGGGTTTGTTTTCATCTCCACCGTGGGGAGTACACCAGGGCTGCGCTGGATGCGAGTGCGGGTGATCAACATCTATGGTGACCGCCCCGAGTGGTGGCGAGTGCTGCTGCGTGGTGTCAGCGGTGTTGTGGGGCTCTTATTGCTCGGGTTGGGCATGTTGTGGATCGGTTTTGACCGCGAGAAGCGTGGTCTACACGATTGGATTGCGGGAACCTACGCGATCCGCTCTGGCGTCGCACATCAAGCACGAGGCTGATCATGGGCTCGAGGCTCAGCTCTCTACTGGTACAAAACGAACTCGTTGGTGTCGACGAGATGCAGGACGCGTTTACACGCCAGGTGGTCCGCGGCGGTGCGCTGGACACCATTCTCCTCGAACGAAAGCATGTCACTGAGGGTGTGCTCCTCACACTGCTCAGCCGCTCCCTTGGCATGCCACATATCCCCCCCAAAGCGAGGGAGAACCTCAGCCCGGCCCTCGCCGATGCACTCCCCCTCGAGCAGGCTGAGAAGCTCGGAATCTGCGCCATCGCCATCAGTCATGAGCGTCTACGTGTCGTGGTGGGGGACGAGAGTGATAGCTCAGGGCTCGATGAGCTTGCTCAGGAGCTTGGCACCACCATCGAATGCTTTGCCGCGACCGAGCTGCGTATCATCCAGCTTCGTTGCGAGCTCTACGGGGAGAAGCTCCCACGGCGCTTTGAGCGATTGCTCAAGAAATTGGGTGCAGAGCTCCCTGAAGCTGTGGAGCTCGAGAACGATGACGATTATCACCCGCAAGCCTCACAGCCCCATCTCCGATCGGCGGCTATCGCTTGGGCCACTGCCGAGAGGAAAGACGCCCTAGCGAACAAGATAACGGAAGAAGAAGAGCCGGTGGAAGAAGAGCCGGTGGAAGAAGAGCCGGTGGAAGAAGAGCCGGTGGAAGAAGAGCCGGTGGAAGAAGAGCCGGCAGTAGAAGAGCCAGCACTCGCCAACATCCCAACAGAGATCGATCCGGCTCCACCACAGGTGATCGTGGACGATCCTGAGAGACTCCTAAATCAGGACACCATCGAGGCCCCCTCTTCTTCTGTCGATCCCGCGAACGTCAGGCATGCGCGTCCCCGACGGCTCACAGACGCCAACCCAGAGATAGTGGATGACCAGCCCATGAGCGGAGGGGATAGTGCGCTCCGCCTAGAAGCCCAGAGTGGGATGCTGGAAGCCATCGATCCTGCGCTGCACGCCCACGCCACCCACGAGCCACCCGCTTCGACACAGCCCCAAAAACGTGCAGAGCCAGGGTTCATCGAGCCCACCCCTCTCGACCTCGATGAAGCGCTCATCGCTATGCATACGGGCTCCAGCCGTGACGACGTGCTGCTCTCGCTCCTGCGGGGTTGCTACAAATATGTTTCAGCCATTGACCTCTTTGTGCGTCAAGGCCGCAAGTTGGTGGGACGATTTGCGCTGCGTGATCGCATCCTGGATGGCACCGAGGTACGACAGCGCTTCATCCCTCTGGATTTTCCTTCAGTCGTCTCACGAGCGGCAGGCGATGGAGCGATCTATATTGGCCCCTCCCCTGACACGGACGCCAGCGCCACTGTGCTGCTCGACGCCGACATCTTGGCTCCACACCTCGCTATCATCCCCGTGATGCTGCGTGAGCGTACCGTCTGCTTGTTGATCGGACATCAGCAAGATGCTCCCATTCCTGGGGGTGTTCGCGGTCCCCTCGACCGACTCGCCAGTGAAGCCGCGAAGGCCCTTGCACAGGTGATCGTGCGCAGAAAGAAATCTCTGGAGGCCGCCGCCAATAAGCTTGAGCCAAAACCCATGGAGGTGAGCCCCCCAACGGAGAGCCAGCCATGGGGGATGGCCCCCTTGGACGCGTCAGGAGAGATCGACGCCTCCTTGGCCCGTGACCACTGCCCTGCTGGACGCGAGGACAAGGTGATCATCACCCTCGACGTAGAGGTCGCCAACCGAACGGCTGAAGATCTCGTCGACAGCCTGAACAAGGGCGATGGAGACGCGACGGAGATCCTCAACGAGCTACGCCGGCGGGGCCGCTTGGGGATCGACGCTGTGCTCGAACTCTTCCCCGGAGAGCTGCGCTTCCAGCGGACCCAGACGGCCGAGCTGCCCTTGGTCAGTGAATGCAGCACGGTGCTGCGTGTGTTGATGCATCTTGGCCGACCCGTCATTCCATGCTTGGCACCCTTGCTGATCCACGGCGACGACGATGTACGCTTCTACGCGACCTATCTGCTCTCAGAGCTAATTTTTCCCGAGTCGGTGGTCCTGCTGGCCGGCCGCCTCCAGGACAACGACGGGGCCGTTCGGCGCGCAGCTACCTACGGGCTGCGGCGCTGCCGTGAGCTGCCTCAATTTGCTGATATCCTCCAGGACCTGCGTGAGGACCTCACCCACCCTGACTCTCGGCCACGGCGCGCCGCCATGGAGGCCCTCGCCGCCTTGGGTGATGTCGTCGCCACGCCTTCCCTCATCGCGCAGCTCAAAGATGCGCGGGAGGATGTGATGAGCTCCGCTCACCGCTCCCTCGTGACCCTCACCAAACAGAACTTCGCACAGGACCCCGCGCAATGGCGTCGTTGGTGGGAACGCAACCGTCAGCGGCATCGTGTGGAGTGGCTCATCGACGGGCTCGTACACAACAACTACGACATCCGCGAGAGCGCCGCCATGGAATTGCGCGAACTCACGGGCATGGCCTTTGGCTACTCCCCCGACCTCGATGCTGACGCCCGCGGCGAGATTCGCCGCAAATACGTAATTTGGTGGTCAGAAAGAGGCATCAACGGGCAGTCATAGCCCTCCGACTGGTCCGCGACTTCCGAGATCTCCCAGAGACTGTTCGCCACTTATGCCACGAGCGTCTAGGCTGGCTTGATGCGCAGACTTATCAGCATCGCTCTCATCACCCTGCTACCCATGGCCTGCACGGATACTGGCGACGACGAAAACCTCGATGACGCGGGTGTCGCGAAGCGTTGCACCACGACAGAGGGGGACTACGACAAGGATGGAATCTCTGACGGCATCGAGGGATGCAAACTTGGCTATGATAGTGATGGAGATGGTCTCCCAGACTGGCAGGACCTCGACTCCGACGACGATGGACGCCCCGACGAGATCGAGGCAGGAGAGCCAGGAGAGTGCATCAGGGGCCCAGAGACATGGCCCTGTGACTCCGACAGCGACGGGCTCCCTGACCATGTCGATATCGACGCCGATGGGGATGGGGTACTCGATGGCGATGAGGATCACAACGGTGATGGGCTGCTGGGCTGCTGCATCATCCGTTGCGCCGAACCCGATGACCGCAATCAACGAGACGACTGTATGCTCAATGAGGATGGTTGCGGGCCAGGCCAGAGCTGTGAACAGGGCATCTGCAGCCCAGGGCGCTCCTTTGACTGCTCAAATGGCGAGACGGACCCGAGGCTCAAGGACACCTTCACCGATGGAAAACTCGATGGCGAACGGGGCAGCTTCATCTGCCGAGACGCTACTGAAGACCGGCCCCAGGGGCGGAAGCTCTTGCAACTGCGTCGCAGCACAGACCCGAGCCAAGACCCCCGCAGCGGTGACTGGCACATCGCCCTCGAACCCAAAGCACTCTACTCCACCATCAGCTTCGAAGGTGTCGCCAAAGAGGCGGTCGGCACCATCGATCATAGCGATCCCCAACAAGAGGTCGCGGGTTTTGTGGTCTCACTGCCCAGTGCCGCGACCGATGTGCAAGGAGAGCTCTCCCATCTGCTCGCCAAGCTCTCGTCGTCTCCTCCGGGAGGGGATGGCGCCCTCTTGGTGCGCTCTAGCGGCACCCAGGCCAAGACCCACGACCGCTATGATGCGGTCTTCGGGACCTTCCTCGATCTTCAACTCACCCGCAGCGCCGACCTCAGCCGAGTGCGCAACGAGCTGATAGCGGGCCTCCTCGATCGCTCTATGGGAGACTTCGCCAACCTCCCCGGCCCCTATGGCGGCAGCCATAGCGATTACATCATTCGACTCGTGACTCTGCGCCGCTTCGTATTCGAACGAACCAGCGGCGGCCAACTCATGCTCGACGCAGACGGCTACCCAGCCGAGGATCTGCTGCGCCCAGAAGGCCGGCGGGTCATCGTCATGGGTGCCATCGCGGCACGCGCCAACTATGAGGCCCCTACACGCCAGACAGGGTTCATCGCCGATGACCTCGCCAACGGCACAGCCGTGGCGACCCATAGTGACACTGTTGACGACGAGTGCGATGTGGGCACGATCAGTGACCGGCCTATCGCCGACATCATCTGGGTGATGGATGAGTCAGGCTCCATGGACGACGTACGACGTAACGTCGTCAACAACGCCCAGAACTTCTTCTCGCGCGCCATCGCCTCTGGCCTCGATTTCCGCATGGGCGTCACCAACGTGCTCAACCCTAATCTTGCGGCCAATAAACCGCTGGTAGGAAAGTTCTGCTCGGTGGCATCGCCAATACCCAACCACGATGGTGGAGCTGACCGCTTCCTGCTCCCCGGTGAACAAGACATTTTTGGTAGCTGTATCCTCAATCCACCGGGCTATGAGGGGGGAGCAGAGTATGGGCTCGTCAACGCCTATGAATCCGTCGTGCGCCACCTCCCCCGCAGCACGGACCAGCTGGAAAGGATCCGCAACAAGGCCAGCACCGTGATCATCGTCGTCACGGACGAGGCCCCTCAGGAGCTAGAGAGCATCATCGGAAGCGCCACAAAGACATGCAACCTCAGCGCCACACAACAACTCGGGGTGAACAACGCGCTAGAGGAGTACCTCGACCTATTCAAAGGCGTCTCCAACACCGAGGGCAAAGCCATCATGCATTTGATTGGCTACCTCTGTGGGAGCAAATGCCCTGCGCAAGACGAACAGAAGGCCGTGGGCCATGGCTACATGGAGTTGGCGCGAGCCCTCGGTGGGCAAATCGGCGATGT
Organism: Deltaproteobacteria bacterium; assembly: GCA_019314525.1. GTDB lineage: Bacteria > Myxococcota_A > Polyangia > JAFCZD01. The sequence continues at coordinate 2,774 of JAFCZD010000057.1, read as the reverse complement.
CTGCCAGCAAGACTTGGGGAGCACGCTGCAGGCCATTATCGACTCCGTGGTGGGTGCCGCATCGCCCGTAAAGCTCGAATACGTGCCCATCGCTGCCTCCCTCGCTGTAGCTGTGGATGGGACGGCATTCGACCGCAGCCGGACCCGTGGCTTCGACTATCGCGCGGAGAACAATTCCATCGTCTTTATCAATGTTCCCTTCGACAAGGGAAGCGAGGTAGTTGCGTCCTACAAGCGATGGGCCCGGCAGGTGCTGATCGAGTAGGGGGAAATGTCCCCCAACATCAGGAGATCTCCCGCTTTCCCCACACCCTGATCTTTGCCTATTGTCCCGTCCCTCCTTATGGCATACAAGCGCGCCTTGGCTTGGTGCATCTCTTGTCCTTGCGTCACCGGAGGAGCTTAGATGTCTCGTTATTCGAGTACTTCTTACGTATTAATCCTTTCAACCTTCCTCGCTGTTGGCTGCAGCAATACAGATGAGGATTTCAAACCTGGCGGTGATGGGGGACTCGTCGCCGGCGACCGATGCCCAAACCCTCAAGGGGATGATGATAACGACGGGATTGCCTCATGGGCCTCGACAGTGACCGTGATGGCATCCCCAACTGGCAGGACCTCGACTCTGACGACGACAAGATCTACGACGTCAAAGAGGCCGGCATCCAAGGGCAATGCCCCAATCAGACCGATAAATGGCCCTGTGATTCTGATGGCGATGGACGCCCTGACTATGTGGACATCGACTCCGACGGTGATGGCGTCCTCGATGGGGACGAGGACACGAATTATGACGGGCTTCTGGGCTGCTGCCTGACGACATGCGGCAAGCCCAGTGAAGTTCAAGAGAAAGAGTGCATCCTCAACGAGGCTGGATGTGGTCCGGGCCAAGAGTGTGTTGACGGCGCCTGCGTGGCCCCTATTGGCTTCAAATGCTCCAATGGTGAGACCAGCCCCAACATGGCTGACACCTTCAGCGACGGCAAGCTCGACAACGAGCGTGGAACCTTCATCTGCCGTGACGCCACTGAGGACAAGCCTTTAGGCCGAAAACCTGTGCTCTCCGTGAAATCCAGCGACCCAGAGACAGATGCCCAGAGCGGCGATTGGCACCTCGCTCTTGAGACCTCGGCCAAATACAGCCTGATGACCCTCACGGACGTGGCGGATAAAGAGGCGGCGGCCTCCATTGACTACGATGACCCCACCGAGGAGGTCGCTGGCTTTGTCATCTCCATGCCTTCTGACGAAACAGACATCCAGGAGGTCTTGCGTGCGTTGCTGGAGCGGGTCACCACCACCACCCCTGGTGGTTCTGGCACCGTCTTCACCCGCGCCTCGGGCTCTCAAGGCAAGACCCATGACCGCTATGACGCTGTCTTCGGCACCCTCCTCGACGTCTCTCTCTCCAGCGCCACAAGCGCATCCACGGTACGCAACGAGCTGGTGGCAGCCCTCTTGGGGCGCACCCCTGGCACCCTGGGCAGCCTGCCAGGTAACTATGGTGCGCGCGACTCTGAGTTCGTGATCCGCTTCATCACTGTGCGGCGCTTTGGCTTCAAAAAGGACGGCCTGGACTTCGAGCTCGACGATGAGGGAAACCCCCTAGAAGACCCCACAGCGGCTCAAGATCAGCGTGTGCTAGTGATGGGCGCGGTCGCGACCCGTGGTAGCTACGAGGATCCGAGCCTCAAGACGGGCTTTTTGGTGGACGACCTCTCGGGTGGGACCGCTCTGGCCATCTATAGCGACGACCTCGGTGATGAATGCGATGTAGGCACCATCACCTCCCTGCCCGTAGCCGACATCATGTGGGTCGTGGACGAATCTGGGTCCATGGACACCGTGCGCGCCAACGTTATCGCCAACGCCTCCAACTTCTTTTCGAGAGCCTTGGCCTCCGGCCTCGACTTCCGTATGGGCGTCACCAACGTTTGCGACGAGGGCGACGACAAGGCGGTGGGGCACTTCTGCTCAGTAGCCAGTGACGACAGCTACCACGACGGGGGCGATGACCGCTTCTTGCTGCCCAATGAGCAGCATATCTTCGAAGCCTGCATCGAAAACCCTCCAGGATACGAAGGCTATGATGAATGGGGGCTGCTCAACGCCAAGGAGGCTGTGCTGCGCCACCTCCCCCGCGCTCCCAACGCCCCGAACCGTATCCGCGACAACGCCAAGGCAGTGGTCATCGTCGTCACCGACGAACAGCCCAGCTCGCTGTCGAACCTCATTGACTATGGTGCCAACCGAAAATGTCCTCTACCAGCCGACAACAAGCAGGACATCGCCGCAGCCATCCGACCGATGATCGAGCTCTTCAAGGGCTCGCAGAACCCCCAAGCGGCGGCAACCATGCACGTCATTGGCGGCATCTGTAACAGCGCCTGCCTTGACGAGTCATCTCGCTCCATCGCCCACGGCTACATGGAGGTCGCTCAGGCCCTTGGAGGCCAAGTGGGTGATGTCTGCCAGAAGGACCTCGGTAGCACCCTGCAGTCAATCATCGACAGCATTATTGGCTCCGCCTCTCCTGTGAAGCTCGAGTATGTGCCCATCGCCTCCTCCGTGACGGTAGCTATGGACGGGATGATGGTGGAGCGCAGCCGCACCCATGGCTTCGACTACCGCGCCGAGACCAACTCCCTCGCCTTCATCAGCGTCAACTACCAAAAAGGCAGTGAGGTGGTCGCTTCTTACAAACGCTGGAAGCGCCAGGTCATCATCCAGTAAGCGGTGACCAAGACCCTCGGTCAGCGCTCTTCGTATTCATC
>JAFCZD010000331.1 GCA_019314525.1 Deltaproteobacteria bacterium | reverse complement strand
GAGGGCAGCCCCGTGGGCACCGTCTCTGTGTGCGCCTTTCCTGCCCTCGATGGCAGCCTTCTGTGCGCCTTCATGTGCAAGACCCCCACAGGGGAGGTCCCTTGCCCGGACACGACGGTCTGTTCCCCGACAGACTACCCCCCGAACTCCGGAATGCACTTTTGTGAGCCTCCGCTTTAGGCGAGACGTGCCCTGAACGTCGAGCTGGCCTCCGCCACATGGCGCGCTCTCGGCACAGCTGCCCAGCTTGGCGCTCCGAAGACCTTGCGTGGCGTTCCGTGTAGACTGATAGAGATGAGTCCCGCTGTCCGCCACCCTCTCTTCCTCGCAATGCTCACCATTGGTGTGCTCTTCACGGGATGCAAGTGGGCGGCACCCTATGGCTCGGTTTCGTCTGGCGACGTGGCGGTTGCTATCACGCCAGAGGACGCTGGCGCCGATGCTGGACAAGCCGCCGATGCTGGACAAGCCGCCGATCTCGCAGAAGATCTGTCGCTTGACACCGAGTCGCCCGACGTTGGCGTAGATAGCATGCCTCCCCTTGGAAACCTGAAGGTGACCATACCGCCGGCAGCTATCAATTGCCCAAGCTCGTCCGTATTCGAGCCCGCCATCAGCGTCGATGGTCTGACGCTCTACGCCAGCACCGGGAGTGCTCCACGACGCTACCGACGCAGCGTAGTTACAGCCGTTTTCCCCGGCTGTGAGACGACCAACCTTGGAGAGTTTCAAGACGCGACGTTCTTTTCTTATCAAGGTGAGGAGCGGCGCATCGTCTCCCATAGTCCCCGGCCGCGCACGTTGCATTATTGCGTTTCAGCATTGGGCCCCTGCGAGCCGATCACCATGCGCGATGCTAAGGGCGCCATCCTCAAGACGGATCTCGATGGTCCCAATGTGGCCGATGGTGTCTCACCGTTGCAAATGGTCTTCAACAGCGAGTGGACGCTCTACCTCGCCAAACCGACGAGCGATACCCTCCTCGAGTGGCAGATCTTCGAGACCCTGCCCGTCGATGGTGGAGACCCGGCGATCTCTCCCGATGGCAGCATGGTCGTCTATGAAGCAGAAGACGACCATGGAACCATCCATGCCATCTATCGCGCGGCCGCAGAATGGACCCCCCCTCAGCATCTCTCCGCCTTTGACAACGCTGCAGGCAGCTACGAGCCTGACATTTTCCAGCTGCCAGGCACCTTGAAGCCAACCTTCGAGATCTTCTATCGCGCGGATGACAAGGTCTTCAAAGCCATCGCGGAGCGCTGAGGTCACCTCAAGAGCAGCAGTCGTCGTCGCCCTCACAGCCAATGCGTGGCTCGAAGCCGATAACTTTGCGTCGCGCGTCGAGGGCGATCTCACAACATTGACCGAGCATCTTCTGTAGCCTCACCCGCCCGCGCTGGACCCGTGACTTCATCGTCGAGGTGGGGATGCCGAGCATCTCCGCTGCGTCTTTTTGCGACCGTCCCTCAATCTCCGTGAGGGTGATCGCCTCGCGATAAGGAGACGGCAAGAGCGCGACGAAAGAGCCAAGGTATTGTGCCAGCTCACTCGCCGACTTTTCCTCGTCTTCCTTGGTGGTCGCTTCTTGCTCTGTGGTGCCTACCAGCTCCGAGCGTAGAGGCCTCTGTTTGCGCTGATGGTCGATGATCGCGTTGCGGGCGATGCGATACATCCAGGCCGTGAGGTGATCGTCGTCCGCCAACGAGGGCAGGGCGCGGTGCATGCGCAGCAGCACATCCTGTCGCACATCTTCGGCGTCGGCGTTGCTTGCGATGCGGCGCGCGATGAAGGGCTGCAAACGCGAGGCTAGCTCCAACCATGGGATCTCCTGCTGCTCTTTGCTCACGCGGGGCTCTTTCGCGCCTCGATGGTCGCCGAAGCCACCACGTCTTCAGCGCCGCTGCCTGGGATCCAATCGCGAATGAATGCGCGGCTCTCGGGCTGGACGTCTACCTTGATCGCTGTGAAGCCTGCCTCGCGCAACATGCTCTCTATGGCCTCCACCCTTGCGGTGCCGCCAATGCAACCCGCGAGGGCGTCTAAGCTTTCACGCAGCGCTGGGGGGATCTCTGCGGTGGCGACCACATCAGAGATGGCCAGGCGTCCTCCAGGGCGCAGCACGCGGAAGGCCTCGCGAAAGACCTGCGCCTTGTCAGGTGAGAGGTTGATCACGCAGTTGGAGAGGATCACATCAACGCTCTGGTCGGCGAGGGGGAGGTGTTCGATCTCGCCCAGTCTAAACTCGACGTTGTTCCTGTCGAGCTTGGTGGCGTTCTGTCGCGCGCGGCTCACCATCTCGGCCGTCATGTCCACCCCGATAACATGACCCTCTTGCCCCACCTGGTTGGCGGCCAGGAAGCAGTCGAAGCCGCCTCCGCTGCCGAGGTCGAGCACATGTTCGCCAGGTTTCAGCGATGCGATGGCTTGGGGGTTGCCGCAGCCGAGGCCGAGGTTGGCCCCCTCTGGAACAGCGTCGAGCTCCGCCTCGCTGTAGCCAAGGTGTAGGGAGGCGTCAGGGTTGGGGCCACAGCACCCGCCAGTCGTGGGGGCACAGCAGCTCTTTGCATCCGATGGGGCCAATGGGCTGTTCTTCTTCGCATCGCTTTGCGCCACGACGCTGTAGGTGGATCGCACGGCGCTGCGGATATCATCGTCACTTCGTTGCATGGCGTTTCCCTCGTTTCATTAGGGTAGACGAGGAGGGTGGCGCTGGGACGCAGTTTTTTTCTGAGGTGGGGAATGATTTGCCGGGAAAGCTCGCGTATGTTTTGTGTCACAGGTCACAGTATCGCTCTCTAGTCTGGGCTAGCCTCGCCAGACCTTCGATGGAGGTCCTTATGAGGTCACGCTTGGTCATGTCGCTTGCATGCGTTTTGTTGTTCACCACCGCCAGCAGCTGCATCAGATACTACAAGACCGCCAAAGTGCGCGCACGATTGGCCAAGGGGCTGCGCAAGTTTGATGCGGGCGTCGCCAAGGCAGGCAGGGACCTGGGTCTGAAGCGTCGAGTTACTCAAGAGCGTGCTTTGACGTCGATCCCTCGGGTGAAACGGTTGCTAGAGACTATGCAGGCTCGGTTTGGGCAGCTGCGCGCACTCCGCGCCACCTATGTGGCTCTTCAACGCGACTTTGAGAAGATCGCACGCGGACGGTCCCGGATCCGCTCTGATCACCCGCAGTGGGCGCCGCTTCAGCAGCTCAAGGAACGCGCGACTCGCCTGGGAGAGAAGGTCAAAGGGGTTGGCAAGGCGTATTCCAACGCAAGCAACCAGCTCGCGAAGCGGCTCGGTCACCGTCGCTGATAGGTCCAGCAGCCGTCAACACGCCTCGCGGTCTCATCTCTTCTATGGGAAACTTCTCCCTGTCGCAGACGAAGGGGCCTGAATGAGGGGCATCGATGGCTACTCCCATGCCGATGACAATGCAGCCCATGGGGATCTCTCTGCGCTACTCGCCGAGGCGTTTCACGATGTTAGTGTGTGGGAACGTGTCTCGATCAGGCAGGTCGCGACTGTGCTCGCCAACGAGGCGCGCGCTGCGGCCGGGGCAGTGCTCAACGCCACCGCCGAGCATCGCCAAGCCCTCCTGCTCGCCCTCGGTGAACGCCTCGACGCCATCGTCAAACGTCCCGGTCACCGCTCTGAGATGGCCTTCTCCGCCTACAGTTCCAACCCCCACTGGCAGCACCAAAACGTGCTCGAGTTGCTCTTCACGCGCCTGCTGCGCAAACGCGCGGAGTATGGCGAACGTACGCTAATCGCGCTGCTCGGTGTTTCGGAGCGGCACTCTGGACTCTCCGCGTTGGCTATCGTTGGGCACGTGGAGCGTCACGTCGGCGATGGGCCGATGTCGGCCAGCTTACGAGAGGCGTTAGTTACACTGAAGGCGAGTCGGCCTCAGTATCATACGGTGGAAAAACTTCACGCGCGGCTCGCGGCGCTTTTGACGGAGAGGGGCGCAGCCTCCAGTACAGCCGCTCCCCTGGTTCCGGAAGACTTGCAGGAGCTCTTCGCGGGCGAGCACGAGGCGTGGCTCGATGGTTTGCGCGTGGAGCTCAAAGAGCAGCTGCAACACCAGGACGCCTGGCGTTCGCTCTTGGCCTTGGCAGGCGCTGCGCGGGAGCGCTCACGGCCCACCAAAGGCTGGTTGGTAGACGCGCGGGGCATGGTCGAGTCCATCGGCGTGATGCCCGCCCTCACCACCCTGACGAGAGTCTTTGAGGCAGCTCCACAGGTGAGCAGCACGAACGCGGGGCGGCTCAGACGAGCGTCAGACGAGCTGACGCCTGCCGATCTTGTGAAGGTGCTGGCCTGGAGTGCTGGGGCGCTGGCGGGTGAAGCACTCCCAGCGGGGTTGATCCCCGCGCTCCAAGGCGCCGCGTTTGCGTTCTACGGACGTGCGCCTTATGTCAAGGCGGGTGGCGGGTGCGTGATTGCGCTGGGCCTCCTCGCTGCAGGGGGGCACGCACCAGCCGTGATAGCGCTCCTTGAGCTTGGCGATCACCTTGAATACCTCCCAGGTCGACAAGCGGTCCGTGGTGCGCTCAGCCGGGCGGCAAACGCGCGCAAGACCACGTTGGAGGCGCTCTCGCGCGGAGCCGTAGGGGCGCAGCGGAAAGCCAACGGTGCTGGTGAGAATGACGAGGCTGCTCAGCAGGTGGAGGCATCCCTGGCGGCTGCCTTGCAGGCCATGGGCGTCGGGGATATGCAGCTGGCCTTGCGCTCAGCGCTCGAGGCTTGGCGTGCGTGTAAGAGTGCGCCTCTCGCAGACCTCGTCGAGGCCCTCTCGCCCCTCGCGGCTGTAGGGCGCGACGCGATTGTTGGCAAGAAAGAGGAGCGCTTGAAGCGCTGGCTCGCGGTGGTCGCCAACGGCGACCCCGTCGATGTGCCGCGACTCATCGACGCTCTTGATCGCGATAACCAACGCACGGCTCTCGAGCAATTCCGTGCGTTGGAGGGTTGGTCAGCAGATCCGCGCCTCGCTGCTGCGCTCTGCGAGATCATCGAGGCGCCGCCCTACCGTCATGAACACACCTGGGTCGCGCTGGTCAGTCTGCTGGTGGGGCAGGTCGATCCTCGCACCAAGCCGCGGCTTCGTTCTATCGACGACACCGTGCACCGGCGCCACGAGGCTGATCCATGGAGAGTCGAGTTGAGCGCACTGCGCAGCGCGCTGGAGATTCGCTATCCACAGGAGCGTCAACTCTCAGCGCGAGCCCAAGAGCTGGTGGTCGAGCTGGTGGCGTTGTTGCCGGCTCAAGGGAAAGGAGACGTCTGAAAGAGTGTGCAGCAGGCTGACGCTCTCCTGGCGGCGATATACGACGATGCTGCGGATGACAATCTGCGCGGGGTCTACGCAGATCTGCTGCTCGAGAGGGGCGATGCGCGAGGTGAGTTGATCAACCTGCAGCTCCAAGCTGAAGGAAAGACGATCGCGCAGCGCAAACGTGAACGGTTGCTGCTCTCAGCGCATGGCTTTGAATGGTTGGGGCTCCTCGCCGGGGTGTTCCAAAAGAGTGGTCTGCGTTACGAGCGTGGCTTTCCAGTGGCAGGGCGCGTCAACGGTCGAAAGCTCGCGGCTGCTCCAGAAGTTGTTGGGCTTTCCTGCTGGGCGACCTTCGAAGAACTCAGCGTCAAAGGCTGGGATGTGCCTCTCAGGGCGCTGGTCCATCCCGTGTTGCGTGGGCTGCATGTTTTGGCGGGGGTTGACGTCGAGACCGCTGCTGCGTTGCTTGAGGCAAAGGGACCACCCCGGGCGCTTCGCTCTCTGCGCACGTTGCTCTATTGCGACGAGGAAGACGAGAAGGGGCTGCGATGGTGGGAGACGGTGCTCCAGGGCGCGGCCGCTCCTGACCTACGTGAGCTGATCATCGACTCGACTCTCGATCACGCGGAGGTCGATGCACTGCTTGCGTCGCCCCTCGGTCAACGTCTCGACCACCTGCGCTTCGAGGTGCAATACGGGCAGGCCGTCGAGTGGATTCAGCGGCTCGCGCGACGGCGTGAAGCTCCAGCGCGCCTCACACTCCATGAGACCTTTCGTCACTGGAACCTGACGCTCTCTCAGGGGGGCGACGGGCGCTGGTCACGGTTGGCGTGCAGCCCTGAGGGTCGCCTCGACGCGGAGACACGTCGTCGGCTCGATGAGCTCTTGGTGCATCTCCCATCGGGCACCATCAGTGAGATTTCGACGCCAGGTGTTTGAGCGAGGCTGCGCAGCCTGCTGGGTCGACGTGCTTGCTGCGCCCAAAGCACCCCGATCAGCGCAAACAGAGTAGCGTTGGATGATGGGTGGAGTGTAACCTGAAACACATGAAAACTTCGACGACCTATCACGCCGACGGGAATCTCGGTGAGGTGTGCAGTAATGGCCCGTCGTTTCCGCGGGGCGATGGTCGTTTGTTGGAGTGTGATTGTAACTCGGGCATGGCCTGCGCCGACGCGTCCAATAGCATCGTGAGCGGTGCGACGCGGGGTGTTTGCAAGGCGGTCAAGATCTGCGCTGATTATACGACCCGCCTGCTGGGTCAACCATGCAGCGATCTTAAGACT
>JAFCZD010000056.1 GCA_019314525.1 Deltaproteobacteria bacterium | reverse complement strand
AATGACACCGATGAGCATGGCAGCGCCGAGTGTGATGACGGCCTCGACAACGACAGCGACGGCAAGACCGACTACAAGCTCAATGGCACAGGTGACCCTGGCTGCACTGGCCCCGCTGACACGAACGAGCGTGGCACGGCTGCCTGCGACGATGGGGTCGACAACGATGGCGATGGAAAAACAGACTACAACCTGAACGCCGAGCTGGGAGACCCAGGCTGCACAGGCCCTGACGACGGCAGCGAACGGGGCACCCTGGAATGTGATGACGGCCTCGACAACGACAACGACGGCAAGACCGACTATTTGCTGAGTGGTGGTGGAGACGAAGACTGCAGCGGACCTGATGATGAATCAGAGATCGGATGCAGTTGGGCGCCTATCGCCTCCAACACAGGCACCACGCTCAACGCTGTGTGGGGCCTCTCCTCCGACGCGATCTGGGCGGTGGGAAATAGCGGTGAAATCGTGCACTACAACGGCACGCAGTGGGCGACGCAGACCTCCCCCACCGAGGTGGCACTGCGTGGCCTCTGGGGCAGCAGCGCCACCGACATCTGGGCGGTGGGCGATGACTTCACCATCATCCACTATGACGGCATGAACTGGACGGACGTCTCTCCTATTGGTTCACGCGATCTCCACGGTGCTTGGGGAAGCTCAGCGGTAGACGCCTGGGCTGTGGGCGACACAGCCTCCATCCAGCACTACACAGGTTCCTGGTCAAACTATGGTGCCTCGTTCAACTCCGACCTCAAGGCTATCTGGGGCACCGCCCCGAGCAATATCTGGGCTGTAGGGTATGGCAGCATGCTGGCTCAGTATGACGGCGCTTGGTGGGACAATCTTGGGGTGGGCGGCTTCATCCGCTTCCAAGGCATCTGGGGCAGCTCATCCAGCGATATCTGGGCTGTGGGCTATTTGGGCAACGATCCAATCACCTATCACTATGACGGCAGCCTTTGGACGAACCTCTCACCTCCACCCGACATCTCCCTTGTGCTCGATGCTGTCTGGGTCGCCGATAACGGAGAGGTTTGGGTCGTGGGGCAGGATAATCTGCAGAGCACCAGCCTGGTCCTGCACCGCGAAGGCGCAGCCGGAACCTGGGCCACGGTGACACCAGGGGGCGCGCCTGCGTTCAATGGCGTTTGGGGCAGCGACCCTTGCGATGTCTGGGCGGTAGGCCTCTCAGGCGCGATCTATCATTACGGCCGTCACGAGGACTGATCTTGCGCGATAGCTGCGTTACTCGCTGCGGTTGAAGGACCAAAGCTCCCACACCGCTCTTCGGTCTCACACACCACCACCCGATGTAGGAGCGGCAATTCGGGTGCGAGCTCTTCGAAGATCCAGCGCGCGATGTTCTCGGCGCGAGGATCCTCGAGCCCCTGCACGTCGTTGAGCAGCTGGTGGTCGAGGCGAGCGAAGACCGACGCGAAGGCGGCCTTGATCTCGCCAAAATCCACCACCCAACCCATGACGGGGTCGAGAGGCCCGCGAACCCGCACCTCGACTTGAAAGTTATGACCATGCAGCCGACCCTCAGCGTCACCCTCGGCGACGCCGGGAAGATAATGGGCGGATTGCAGGCGAAAGCGCTTGAGGAGCTCCATCATGGGTGGCGATTTAGCACCCACGACCCATCGCAGCAATAGGCCCGAGCAAAGTGCTCGCTTTTCGGATATACCACTGAAGCGATGTGCATGGTCGAACATAACGCGGCTCTTGCAAGTCCCCTCCGAGCGGGTCATGAAGACAAGCGCCTCTTCTGGGCCCATATCACAGCATTCGGGGCCCTTTGGGGCGTCATGGAGATCACCCTCGGCTCGTTTCTTCACGCGCTGCGGCTGCCCTTCGCCGGAGTGATCCTCGCTAGCCTGAGCGCTGCTCTGCTCGTCGCCCAGCGCCAGGTCATCTCCTTACCTGGTGTGTCCCTCATGACAGGGCTCATCGCCGCCCTCTGCAAATCCATCTCTCCGGGGGGCATCATCCTCGGGCCCATCGTCGGCATCACCATCGAGGCGCTGCTGGTGGAAACCGCGCTGCTCTTGGGCCCGCGACGCGTCACGCCAGCGCTGCTGGCTGGTGCTCTCGCGGCGCTCTGGGCGCTGCTTCAGACGCTGCTCACCAAGCTCATCTACTATGGTATGGAGTTGTTAGAGCTCTACCTCGCCCTCTTGGAGCGAGCAGGCACCTGGTTGGGGCTCACCCCTGAGCAGGGCTGGAGCGCGCTCTTGTTCCTCATGGGTTCGGTGGCGCTCATGGGCATGGGCATGGCGCTGCTGGGACGCGCCGTAGGACGCGCAGCACTGCACGAACCTGTGAAGTGTGGCACTCAGGCCTCTCTGAGAAACCTCGAGCCCCAGCGTCTATCCACTGAGAATCTCGATCAGAGCAGGGCCCGCAAGTGGATGGCTCTGCTCGCTCTGGGCACCATCGCCTTACAGGTAACAGCGCGCCTCCACCTGGCAGCGCTCGCTTTGGCGCTCTGGCTCGGCGCCCTCGCCTTCGCCGATAGGCGAGCACTCCAGCGCCTCTGGTTGCCACGCTTCTGGAGTGTGACGCTGCTCTTCGCGCTGGGCAGCGGGTGGCTCTTGGGGAAGCCTGATATTCACTGGGGCGCGCTCTCCTTCTCGAGCGTTGGACTGCACGCTGGGGCGCTGATGGTGCTGCGGGGCGCGTTCGTCTTTGGCCTCATGGCCTGGGCTAGCCGCGCCCTGGCCCGACGTGACATCGAGAGCGTGGCCGCGCGCCTGGGCCTGCCCCACCTGGGCGCCGCCATGCCTACAGCCCTGGCGCTGCTCCCCGAGCTAGAGCAACGCTATCAACACACGCGTCAGGTAGCACGAGAGCAGGGCTTCGTTCGTCTGGCCTTGCTACGGGAGATGGCCATCGCGCTCGTCCGCGAAACCGCTCATCTCGCCCTGACCATGACGCGCTCTGAACCCCAACGCGTCTTCATCGTGGGTGCACGTGGCGCAGGAAAGTCGACACGTTTGGCTCAGCTCGCGACCGCCCTCCGGGACAAGGGCCTCCGCGTGGGAGGGGTGCTTCAGCCCGCGGGTGAGCGCGATGAACATGGCAAGGCCCAAGGCTATGATCTGCTCGATCTCAAGACACAACAAACACGGCCTTTTGCGCGCTGCAGCGCGGCAGGTTATGCCTTCGAAGCAGAAGGGTGGGCCTGGGCGAGAGAGCGCATCGAAGAGGCCCGCCGTGAGGCCGATGTGCTGATCGTCGACGAGCTAGGGCGGCTGGAAGCTGATGGGGCAGGACACCTGAAGGGGCTGCGCTCGCCCCTACCAAAGCAACGTGCGCAGCTCTGGTTGCTCGGGGTGCGGTGGGACCGCGAGGTGGCCGTGGCCGCCCAGCTTGGCGCGCCCGTCCTACGCGTCGTCCTGCCTAACGAGACGCCCAACATCGAGGAGTTCATTGAGAAGCTTTGGGCACTGATGGGGAAACATGACAAGCCAAGATAGAGCCGTGAGCGGCGTGATCCTCGCAGGTGGCAGCTCACGTCGCATGGGCCGCGAAAAAGGTTTGATCCCTATGGATGGCGAGCCATTGATTAGCCTCGTCGTGCGTCAGCTGCGACCCCACGTCGATGAGGTGTTGATCAGCACCGATGAACTCGCACGCTATGCGTTCTTGAAGCTCCCGGTTGTACCCGATCGTGAACCCGACCAAGGGCCACTCTGCGCGCTGGCGAGCTCTTTCGAGCGCGCGGCGTATTCCCGCCTCCTCGTGGTGAGCTGTGATGTGCCTGAGCTGCCACCAACGTTACTTGAGGCCCTCCTGGCAGCCACCAACGATCCCAAGACAGACGCCGCCCTGATCCGTACACCCGACGGGCGGCAACCCCTGCTTGCTTGTTATCGCCGCTCAGCGCAGCAAGCCATCGAGGCTGCCCTGGGCGCCGGGAAACGACGTGCAGACGCCGCCCTCGATGCTCTATGCGTTGAAGAAATCCCCTGGGTGGATCCCCCTTGGAACCTCAATACCCCTGAGGATCTGGAGGCCTACCTGGCCCACCGCCTAGCCACCTCTCGGTGACAGCTGTCATCCCATCTGCTCGGCTATAGGTAGAGCCACCCATAAGATCAACGCCTTAGAACATTGGTATGGGTGTTGCTTTGGAGGTCCACTGGAGGCCCCACCATGCGCCCAAGTGTACTGATGACGATGCTAAGCCTTGTCTTTCTGGCCTGCGGCGAAGGCTCCGTTGGCTTGTTGCCCAACACAGACCTCAACACAACCGACGGAGGTGCCACCGCCGACGTGGTGGCCGGTGGCAACGAAATCTGTGGCAACCACTACGATGATGATGGTGACGGCGACGTCGACGAAGAGTGCCCCTGCAATCCTGAGGAGACGCCTGAACAATGGTGTTATCCCGGCCCCTTTGGCACCATGGATGTGGGCCCCTGCCAGGCCGGCACGCAGTATTGCGTCAAGCGCGATGAGTTTTCCTATTGGGGTGAGTGCAAAGGAGGCGTTGGCCCATCCACCGAAATCTGTGATGACCACCTCGACAACGACTGCAATGGAACCATCGATGACTGCCAAAGCTCAACCACAGACGATGGCTTGGCCAGCAACGATGACGGTTCTTCCACAGGTGATGGCTCTATAGGTGATGGCTCCATGGGCGATGGCTTGAGCAATGATGGCGGCGCAGCTGACGATGCGGGTGTGGTACCAGCGCCGGACACCACTGTGGATACCACTGTGGACACCGTGCCGGGTCTACCGCCCGAGCTCTGCGGACCCCACAGCTGCCCCGGCTGTTGTGACCACTTCGGCGTCTGCCATAAAACACCATCACAGCAGTTCTGTGCTCTTGGCGGCGTGGCATGCAAACCCTGCAACGCGATGGAACAGTGCAACGCTCAAACCGGGACTTGCGAGTGGCTCTTCGACCGAAAAGACTTTGTCGCAGTGCTCGCCGTGAGCGCTGTGGTCACCGACAACGATGATTGCGGCTGGTTCGATACCTGCGACCCCTACGTCGAGGTACGACTCAACACACATTATGGAGAATCTGGCACCGACATCGACGACGAGTCCCCTGTTTGGAACGATGTGATCTTCAACGTGCCCCGCAAAGACCTCCTCGGTCACGTGATGGACATCACCTTCATGGACGAAGATTCCTTCTTGCGCTTCGATGATGATGAAATGTCACACTGCACCGTTCAGGTCACAGAGGCCCACCTCACAGCCGAGAAGGTGCAGATCAACTGTGGAGGCGATGTCTCCAACTTGATCTTTGCCTTCCGCAATTTGTAGCCGCCAGCAACTCAAGGTCAGCTCGGGTCCTTGCAGCAACGAAAGCCCCGCGCCCAAACGCCGCCAATGATGTCCGTGCTGCAGCGGTGCAGCCACTCGGAGTCGAGACAGTTGTAGGCGCCTCCACGAAAATGGTCGGCACCATCTCCGCCATCTGCCAGCTCCCAAACGTTGCCGTTCATGTCGTGAAGCCCCCACGCGTTGAGGCAAGCGGGGTGGCTGCCAGTGGTCACATCGTGAGGGTAGGCACCACACGCCGCCGCGCTGGGATCGCTGGGCGGGGGTTGATTATAACAATGAGGATATGGACAGGGTGAGACCGCCTCACAGCTGCTGCCCACGCTACAATGGCAGAAACGATCGATGCCGTTGCAAATGGTGGCGTTGTAGTCGTCGCCATAAGAGTAGGTGGTTTGCGATGGCCCCTCACAAGCGATCTGCCACTCTGCGGTGGTGCAGAGGCGTTTTCCCGCCAGCTCACAGGCTGCCTTTGCCTCTGAATAGCCCAAAGAGGAGGTCCACCAGGGCCGGACACCCGGCTGACACTGCGCCGCCCCCGTGGCGGTGCCCTGAAGCTGCGCCGTCGCGTCCGCTCGTGACGCTTCATAGTGATCGATGCAGAAGCGCTGACCTGCCATCACCACGAGGCTCATACACGTTGGACACGTGGTGCCGCCATCGGCGTCTACGCTTGTGTCTTTCGGAGCCTGATCGAAGGAGCCTTCATCCATGAGACGAAGATCGAGAGGGGGCGTGGTATCCACGGGCCTCTGCATATCCGCTGGTGCGTCAGGGCCAGCTTCAGGTGGGTCCAAACAACCACTCTCACGCTTCACATCGGGCATGGCGAGGGGACCATCACCCTCCACAGAGCTGCGTTGACTGCAGGAAAAAGAGAGGAGCGCGAAAAAAAGCGTGGTCATCAAGGCGCGCATGGTGTGCCCCCTTTCCCCTCCAATTATCTCCGCCTGGGTAAAGGTTCGCAAGGATCGAACGCTTCGAGAAGGGCTTCAACTAGATGTTATTATATAGAGTTTATTGGTTGAGGGGAAAAGTCTGGTCTCTTGGAATGAAAGATATCAGCGTGCTACACGAACAACACTAATCGCCCGCTGGAGGATGGGAGTCCCGCAAGCGCTGTGGAGCCTCGCCACCTGCTTCCACGTCACGCATCCGCTGCTCCTGAGCTTCGAGGCGCGCCTTCAGCTCAGCTTCGAAGCCATTACCGCTAGGACGATAATAGCAGCGCCCTGCGAGCTCTTCCGGCAGATAGCGCTCAGGAACGTAGTGGCCCTCAAAGTCGTGGGGATAACGATAGCCTTCACCATGGCCGGTCTCACGCATCAGCTTCGTGGGCGCGTTGCGCAAATGCATGGGCACCGAGAGCGAACCCTGCTCACGCACATCGCGGCGCGCGCTGGCATAGCTGGTGAGCACCGCATTGGACTTGGGCGCACAAGCAAGATAGGTCACCGCTTGAGTAAGAGGCAGCGCCCCCTCAGGGAGCCCCATCAGCTCAAAGGCCGAAAGCGCGCTCACCGCCACCACGAGGGCCTGCGGGTCAGCGTTGCCAATATCTTCCGAAGCAAAGATCACCAAACGGCGCAACACGAAGCGTGGGTCCTCGCCCGCCTCCAACATGCGCGTCATCCAATAAACCGCACCATCAGGGTCTGATCCACGCATGCTCTTGATGAAAGCCGAGACGACGTTGTAGTGCTCGTCTCCCGCACGATCGTAGAGCAGCGTCTTGCCCTGCAGCGCTTGCTCCAGAAGCTCCGCGGAGACCTCCTCGTCTTCCAGGGAGAGGGAGATCACCACCTCCAGGGTCGTGAGGGCCCGCCGTGCGTCACCGTGCGATGCGTGGGCGATGGTCTGAAGGTGCTCGTCAGCCACCACCACCTTGGCCGCGTCGAGCTGTGCATCCTCATTGAGGGCGCGCCGCATGATGCCACAGAGCGCGTCATCCGAGAGCTTCTCGAGGCGCACCACGCGCATGCGAGAGAGCAACGCCGAGATGACCTCGAAAGAAGGGTTTTCCGTGGTGGCACCGATGAGCACCACCGTGCCTTCTTCGACATGGGGCAAGAGCGCGTCCTGCTGCGCCTTGTTGAAGCGGTGAATTTCATCGATGAAGAGGATCGAGCGCCGCGCGTAGACGTCTCGCGCCTCGGCCGCACGCTCCATGGCCGCGCGCAGATCTTTCACCCCCGAGCCCACGGCGCTGAGGGTTTGAAATTGGGCGCCCGTACGGTGCGCGATGAGCCGCGCGAAGGTGGTCTTACCGCTACCAGGTGGGCCCCAAAGGATCAGCGAGGGCACGCGATCGGTAGCCAGCACGCGGCTGAGGAGCTTGCCCTCGCCCACGAGGTGCTCCTGACCAAAGAAGCCTTCCAATGTGTTGGGACGCATACGCATGGCCAGGGGCTGTCCCCGACCTTCTTTACGCGCGTGATGTCGGAAGAGCTCCACAGGATCGCTTCGCCTCTCGCCTCTGGTGTTGGAGGACGATAGCGCGCAGCGTGCATTCTGCAAGCTCAGCCTCTTGAGTCAGGGCAGCTGCTGCACCAGTGGGCTCGAGGAACCAAGGCGACAAAACCCACTTGGCTGGCAGCGCCAGAGGTTGCCCTCTGGGCCCATAGCTAGCCCAGTGCCGACATTGCCCGGCTCCTGAGCCACGTCATAACCACCCACCGGTACACGCCACATCTGCGCGAGCACCTGCAAGAGGCGAAGAGTCCCATCGGCCACTGCGCAGCCCAAGAGCGTGACAGTCGCAGACGGGGCAAAAGAATCTGCAAGCAAAGAGAGCACGCTGTGCTCCGTAAACGCGTTGTCAGGCGTGATAAGGTCTTCTTTCCCAATAGCGATCACGTCGGGGCCTCCATGGCTGGCGATGATCAGCTGAGTGATGGGCTCGCCTGCCGCCACGATCTGCACCCTCGCCACGAGCTGCACCACACTCGCCACGCTGGAGATCATGCGTATCTTGCGCCGAATCATCTCATCTTCACGCTCGATCACAGGCCCTTGTGGGCCTTTCAACTCCCAGAAGCCAAGGCTGACCATCGCGTGAAGATTGTCGGCGAAGCTCAGCTCCTTATCGCCTTCATTGCGGCCATAGGAAAACGCGATCACCCTCATATCGAAACTCCCAACATTGCCTTTATTCCTTCCATATTGCCTAAATAGGCTAGCATATGATGCAGACGTTGCACCTCGTGAGATCGAGCACTCAAAGACGGACCACGCTATGATGGCTTTGGCACGACAAAGACGACTGATTGGAGTCACGACCCCCATGCACCTCGAGAAGCTGTCAACCACCCTCGCCTCCGCCTTGCTCGCCGTGGTGATGTTGGCCTCAGGCTGCGCCAGCGAAGGCGCGGAGGGCGCCTGCCAGAACGACGACGATTGCCTCTTTTCCAGCGCTGATGTGGGCAAGGTATGCCAAGAGGGCAGCTGTGCATTTCCAAGCGCGGCCACGGCCCCCAACTTCTGTTTGCCTGTGATAAACCCCGCCTCCGAGTTCTTTGGCGAAAACCGCTGCCTCTCCGAAGAGAAGGGTCAGGTGGTGCTGCTCTTTTTCGCGCTCCTTGCGTGAAGCCACTGTGGGGGGCAGGTTGCCACCCTCAAACGTGAAGTGCTCGACCCCCTCGCTCGTGAGGACCTCGATGGACCAGAGATGTTGACCGTCGTGCTCGATGACTTCAGCTGGGCTCAGCATGTGGCTGGCTATGAGCTGCTCGAGGGGCCTGTACTCGCCGACGGCGGGCGCGTGCATGAGCTTTACAGTGCCCGAGCCTACGATGTGCTGCTCATCGATCGGGAGGGCAAGATCGCCGCCAGCTGGCATGGTGTGACGGATATGACCCTCACAGCGGCCATTCGCGACAAAGCGCGTGAGCTGCTCGCCCTGTAGTCTCGGATTTCCATCGTGGGTCGTCGCTGGAACCTCAGAATTTCTGGCAAGCATTGCACCAACCCACTGAAACCTCGCAGATCAACGACGCAGACTCCCGGCACAGCGTTTGCTGCCGGAGGGACCATGCTCCGATCCTTCATGCTCTTGATAACCTGCGGGCTACTCCATGCTTGCGGTCCACGGATGATCCAGCCGCAATCCAACGACGCTGCGCGGCCCAACGACGCTGCCCAACCCAACGACGCTGCCCAACCCAGCGTTGACACCCTCATCAAGGCACCACCACCTGCCGAAGAGTGTGTGGTGGCGAGACAGGAGGGGGGGTGCTGCCCGACCTTCGTAGCGGCCACCCGCCAGGCGGTGCGACAGAGCGCTTGCCTCTCGGCTCCTGGCGTCCCGCCCACAGAGAGCGAGAGCTGCGGACAAGGCCCTGCCTGCGAGATGCAGTGCCCACTGCCACGCCCAGCCACCCGCGCGGCGGCCATGCGCGACGGAGCGTGCGTCTTTGTGGATGACTGCACAGATGATGCAGACTGCGTGGTGGCGCAAGACTGCCACGCCTGCTGCTGTGATGACGCCATCGCCAAGAACATCGCCTTCAATGAAGCTTGCCTCTTCGCCCCTGGCGAAGCACGGAACGAGTGCTGGAAACCTTGTCCTGGCGTCTGCCCTACCTGGCCTTCGAATGTGGGCGGCTATGGCATGGTGGCACGCTGCGAGGCCGTGGACCCTGACGGCGATCTGAAGGCCTGCATCCCACGCGACCCAACATGGGGCTATCTTCTCTGGCAATCACCGGGCGGCTATGCCGGAACGGGCCCGGCGCTGGAGATCACCCCCAGCGGCAGCGTGCGCCTGTGGAAAGCGGCGGGCTTCTTGTTCCCCCATGCAACCCGCGAGTGGGATGTGGTCTTCCGGCTCACGCCCCAAGAGGTCGACGAAATATTCACCTTGCTGCACGCTGTGACCTTTGGCGCTTTGCCCCACATCACCCAGCCTGGCGGTGAGTGCTACCCGGAGATCTCCTTCGAGCCGTGTGAAGATTGCCCACCCAGCCGCCTCGGCTATAGCTTTCCTGAAGACCTCAGCCCTGAACTCGACGCCGTCTATAACTGGCTCGAGGAGCATGTCGAGCCCAAGGCAGAGGGCATCCCGCTGCCCATGGCGTGGTGCACGTTCTGAAGAATTAGCAGCAGCGACGACGGCGCAAACCCACCAACGCCAAGAGCAACAGCATCGTGAGACCCGTGATGCCTCCAGCCTCGGAGCCCACGCTGCATCCGCTGCTGCTCGACTTGGATGTTCCAGCGTCAGCCATCGCCGCGTCAGGCATCTTTGGCGCTCCCGCGTCGGGCTCGGCAGGCTCAAGCAACGCCGCGTCCACAGGTAGCGCGTGCTCGATCATCACCTCGAGTTCGTATCCAGCATCCTCCCCTGAGACGTTGAGCGGCAAGATGAAGTAGCTCGAACCTGGCACCAGCGCATGCTCATCATTGTCCAGAGTAAGCTCCACCATGGGCTCTTTGCTGCTCATGGTGATCTCACGTAGAGAATCCAAACCATCGAAAGCTACTGTCTGCCCGCTGCGGATAAAGGCGCCCAAGACATGCTCAGGGGCCGTGTTGTTGTGGTAGCCTAGGGTGCGTAGCTTGATCGTTAGCTTTATTGCGTCCGCAGGTACGTCAACCTGATATTGCATTCCAGCAGGCACGAAACCCAAACCAACAACGATGGGCGCGCCATGGATATAGCCGCTTCGCGTCTTGCCAGGAGTGAGGGGCACGAGCCTCGCGCAACCCCCACCAAGGCGGGCCTGCGCCACGAGCTTTTCTACCTGAGCCTCCATCCCGGGGAGAATAGACGCCGCTGTAGCAGAGAGAACCTGCAACGCATCATCGATGTCGGCGGCGGAGTGCAAGCTCACCATGGTGGTGTAGAGCACCTCATCAAAAGCGCGCTTGCTCTCAGCGACCTCACGCACGGCCCACGCCAAACGACTGAAGATCAGGCTATCTTGGTGGGACTCACCGCTGAGATCGTCGGGACAACTCATGAACTCGGCCGAAAGGTCGCGGATGGACATCGCCCCATAGGAGCTGCCTGCATACTCACCCACATTGGCGTCCCCCGTGAAGGCTGACGACATAAGGTCAGCGAAAGCCTCATTGAGCGCCGCGGGCAAGTTGTTCAAGCCCAGCTCGTCGACCTCGAACTGCAGCTGCGAGGTCTCCGCCACCACCGAGTGCGTAAACTCGTGGTAGATGACATCGGCGTCATAAGCGAAATCACGCCGCGCCTGACCGAAGACGAGTTCACCCTGACCATCACCTGTGACGTCACCGAAAAAGGCGTTGGGGATGCCATGGGTTTCCCCTTCTTCGTCTTGAAAATGGAAGTTCACATAGACGTCGATCTGCTGACGTTCACCGCTACGGGAAAAACCGAAGCGCTCTTTGAGCCAGTGATGGAAGGCGTCAACGTGATAATAAGTGTGCACCTCGGAGAAGGCGTCGAGAATGCTCGGCTCGTCAGGCTGGGCCCAGAGGTAGCTCTCGTCGCGAAGGGGTGACGCCTGGCGGTCACAGGCTATGGCCATGTCCACCACACCACAGCGCTGAACTGCGGCATAAGCGCCTTGGAGAGAGCTTTCGTCTTCCAGTCGCTCGAGGGACACTTGGGTAAGCTCTCCAACCGTAGGGTTGGGAAGATACGCCCAGCCCTCGGCGGCGACGTGCGTGGAGAGGGCGTGCATCAGCTGACCGCTGGTAGCGTCCACCAACACCCGCCAGCTATTGAGGGGCACCAGGGTAGCCGCCCGGAGCTGCCAC
This sequence comes from Deltaproteobacteria bacterium, assembly GCA_019314525.1. Classification (GTDB taxonomy): domain Bacteria; phylum Myxococcota_A; class Polyangia; genus JAFCZD01. The sequence continues at coordinate 5,562 of JAFCZD010000056.1, read as the reverse complement.
ACCACACGTGTTGGGGCTTGCGCCCGCACGGCCAAGCGAGCGGAGCTGATCTTCGCTGCGGGAAAACGTGCCCTCAACGCGCGTTCGGCCTGGCCGCGGTCCACATGCGGCCCAGCTGGCAGAGATTGGATGGATGCCAGCTTTCCGGTGACCATGACCAAATGACCCTCGCGCACAAGGGCCGAGATGCCACGATTGAGCACGGGCAAGCCTTGGTGGACTTGCTGGAAGCGCACGACCTCACCCTTGGGCAGCTTGATACGACGCTCCAATTGCAGCTCGGCGTGACGCACGCCGAAGCGAGCCAGGTTCCTCGCCACCACGGCCCTCACAACGGGCACGGCAGGGCCTTCGAGGCGCTGAGAGAGCACCAAGGTCTTGGCATCAGCTGGCGAGGCGATGAAGGAGAGGAGCAGCAGAGAAAGACCAAGCCGAACCGGCAGGTGAGCACATCGGATCATAGGAACCTCTACTTTCTAACTAAGTCGCTAAGAACCACTAAGGACCGCAACTATAGGATGGGCCATGCCCCTCCGCCAGGATTGCTTGGGTGTTCAACCAGCGGCCTTAGAACTTCCCCTATCGTGTCGCCTTATAGAGCTGCCCGATGCCGCTGCGATTGCTGGAGAAGTAAATCGTTCTTTGGTCATCGGAAAGCCACGGGTCATCCTCGGCGTCGGGGCTGTTGAGTTCTCCTATGAGCGCGGGTGGATCAAAGGGGGCGGTTGAGCTGGCACGCTGCGTCCGATAAACATCCAAGCCACCCAGTCCCCCTTCTCGATCTGAAACAAAGTAGAGCACGGTGGCCCCTGCGTTGGACCACGCGCTCCGTTCGTCTGTGGCAACCGTGTTCAACTCAACAACTGGCGCAGGAGCCTCCCACGTATCAGCGGTGGTGGCTCGTGTGGAGAGGAAGAGATCGTGCACATCGTTGGACCCAAGGCGATCTGAGCTGAACCAAAGGAAGAGGTGGCTGCCATCGACGCTCCCTACCAGGTCCTTATAGGTCTCACTGTTGAGATGGGACAGCTCTATGGGTGCAGACCAGGTCGTGCTTCGAGTCATGCGCGTGGTGACCCAAAGATCCCAAGTGCCACCACGGGAAAAATAGAGCGTGAGGCCGTCTGCAGTGATAGCTGGGTTGCTCTCCCCAACGCCGCTCAGCTCCATCACCTGGACCGGAGGAGTCCACGGCCCAAGCAGAGAACTCCGGGTGCTCTTGAAAATCTGGTACTCCGTGTTCGCGTAGATCTCCTTGTTGAAGTAGATTTCGAGCCCATCACTCGTGAGCGTCGGGTCATCACACTCAGCGTTCTGATCGACGAACTCGGCGATCAACTGCGGTGGCCCAAAAGGACCAAGGGCATCGGGGCTGAAGTCAGGCTTGATGGCGCTCCCCTCAGGACTATCAGTGCTATCTCTTGGAAGGTCGGTCAGACCGTCCGCTGTGACGCTGGTCAAGGGGTCAAAGCCCCCACGCACGCACCCACAGAGGCAGGGTGTGCCAAGAAGAAACACTGTGACCGCGACCCACGTGACATGCTCTCTCACCAACATCACCCCACACGATCTCATAGACTCACGTGGCAATAGCCGCTCGCGCTGCAATAGGCGTGTCTGCCGAGTTGATGCCTTGCGCAAGATTTGCAGCGACGTTTGGGGCAACGCATGTTGAGATACTTCTTACGCAACACACGCAGCGCCGCCTGGTTGCTCACCTGTCGCCAGCGCAGCCCACAAGGTTTGCAGCTGCAGGGGTCCGGTGGGCGAAAACCGCAATCCTTGTTCGTTTTGCAGCGCTGCTCGTCACTCCGTGGCATCAGCGAATGAGGGCGTGGCCGTGACGAGGCGGTACACGCAAAGTCAAACGCGCCATAGCGACGACAGAGCTGCTTGCATCGCACGTAGGCGCAGCCGCAGCGACGCAGACCTCGGCGCTTCACGCCGCGGCCTTGCCCCTCAGACCCACAGCGTTGACTCGCTTGCCTACACTGAGACAGGCAGCCTTTGACGATCTCTTTGGGTGGCATAGACACACGTTTGGCGCGTGCAGCGGCAAGCTGAGGCGTCGCGAGCAACATAAGGACGAAGAGCGGTGTGACTCTCATGAAATATCTCGGCTCCATCAATATCTCGGCTCCATCAATACAAGGTCTGCACGATCTGCAGATCACCCGTGCTGCTGAGGTAAAACCCACAGGCGACCTTGGTGAAGGCAGGGTTTATCAGCTGATAGTAGTGCGCATGCTCCCAGCCCTCTCCAGGCCCTTCGTTGAACCAGCCCTCAACACAGTAGCGGGTGAGCTCTTCGATACCCCAACCCATGCCCCCACAAAGGTTCTGCGCGAGCTCTCCACAGGTGCCCCGGCTGCTGTGAGCTGGCTCTCCGGCAGCGTTGGCGTCGGACTCCACCTTGGCCTCACCATCCACGCAGGGCTCCTTTTCCACCCATCGCGTCAAAGGCCCTGAGCTGACAAGGGCGCGCTTCTCGTTGCTGAGGTCGACGCAGAGCTGGCGCGCCCGAGCGAAGGGATCGTTGGGGTCGACCTTGATATCAGGGCTAGCTGCGCTGTCTGTGGTGGTATCGATGGTGCCCGTGTTGGTGTCAGGGTTGTTGGACGTAACGTCGCCACCTGGTGAGATGCTGCCATCCCCTGCGTCCACCACCGTTGCACCTCTATCACCGCTTGCACCATCAGGACCGCCTGAAGTTAGAGATGCCGTACACGCGCTCAACAAGCCCACCAGCAACACACCAAGAAATTCGGCGCCCCTCATGAGCGTGCTCCATGAAACGCGGCGACGATCTGCTCCGCGGCGAGCGCCACATCTTCTTCAGTCGTCCCCTCCCCCACAGAGAGGCGCAGGGTTCCAAGAGCCCACGACTCGGGCACACCCATGGCCTTCAGCACCGTGGAGATCCCTTCGTTGCCGCTCTTGCACGCCGCCCCCGCCGAGGCCATCACCTCGCCCTCAAGGGCCGCGAGAAGCGCATGTGCTCGTACACCCGCAAAACCCACGCTGAGGGTCGTCGGCAGGCGCCCCTCCATGGGACCGTTGAGGCGCACCTCGGGGCCGAGGGCGTCTTTCAAGCGTTCGTGGAGACTGTCGCGCAGGGCCTGAAGCTGCACCCCATGAGCCTCTAGCTCGCAGCCCACATGTGCGCACGCTGCACCAAGGCCAACGATGCCGAGCACGTTTTCCGTCCCTGCGCGCCGGCCATTCTCCTGCCCAGCGCCCAGCATGAAGTTTGGTAGCTCCAACCCTCGCCGCATATAGAGCGCTCCCACGCCTTTGGGGCCGTAGATTTTGTGGCTTGCGATGGAGAGAAGATCGACGCCGAGGTCTGAAACATCTGTGGATATCTTCCCCACCGACTGCGCCGCGTCGGTGTGCATCCACGCCCCAGCTTCATGGGCGATGGCCGCAAACTCGGCGATGGGCTGAATCGTCCCCACCTCGTTGTTGGCGTGCATCACGCTCACCAGCGCCGTGTCTTCGTCGATCACGCGCCGCAAGAACGCAGGGTGCACGCGACCTTCAGCATCCACAGGAAGAACGACCCAATCGAAGCCTTCTGCGCTGAGGGCCCGACAGACCTCCATCACCGCAGGGTGCTCCACCGCAGACGTGATCAAGCGCTTGCGACCGTCCTGCTGGCGTCGCGCTCGCGCTGCACCTCTCAGCGCTTGGTTGTTGCTCTCGGTGCCGCCGCTGGTGAAGACGACCTCCTCGGCGGACGCGCCGATCAACGCTGCGACCTGCTGCCGTGCGTGCACAACAGCCTCACGAGGTTCATCTGCCAGAGCATAGGAGCTCGAGGGGTTGGCGAAATGCCCACGCAAGAAGGGAAGCATCGCGTCAACAACCTCAGAGGCGATGGGTGTCGTCGCATTATAGTCGAGATAGATCATCGGCCATCTCCTCGGCTCGCCTGCCACGCGCTCGGCCCGTTGGCTACACCTATCCATGGTAGCATCACCTTATGCGCAGCCTAACCTATCTATTCGCCCTGACCCTCTTCTTCACGACATCCTGCAATGAAAGCCCAGAGAGCAGCTACGATGCTGCATCACCTGAAGCCGACTCTGGGCAAAGTGACAGCGGCACGGGCGACAGCAGCATGGGTGACAGCGGCACGAGGGACAGCGGCACGGACGGCGCCAGGGACAGCACCACGGCCGACAGCGGCGGCGACACGGGTATCGATGCCGGAGGGAGCGATACTCAACCCGCCACGGGGAGCTGCCGCAGCGTTAGCGCCTGCATCCCACAGGATGGCTGTTGCCCTTCGAGCTGCGACGGATCCAAGGATGACGACTGCAACGCTGGACGCCAAGTTCCCGTGCGGCCGGTGGGCACGCGAACCATCATCGTGGCCCAAGACGGGAGCGGAGACGAGACCACCATCATCGCCGCCGTAAACGCTGCCAAGCCAGGCGACACGATCCAGGTGAAAAATGGCACCTACGTTGGGGCGATCACCGCCAAAGAAGACGGAACGGCGGAAGCGCCCATCGCGTTGATCAACTACCCTAGCCACACACCGATCATCAAACTCAGCGCGGACGTGCTGCCTGTACCCACCGACCAGCTACGGCTCGAGGGCGACTGGTGGCTCATCGAGGGCTTCGAGATCGTCAACGGGCACTCAGGCGTGAAGGTCTACGGTGACCACATCACCCTTCGTGGCAACCACATCCATCACCACGCCGGCCAAGACATCTTGGCTGTGGCCAACAGCCACTTCCTGGTGGAAGACAACCACATCGACTGGAGTGGTCGCGCCCTCGTGAGCACAGCAGGCGATGGCGGGGGCCGCTGTGAGGGCATCGTCGGAGACAACATCTCCTCTCCCAAACATTGCCATGGCATCTATTTCAGCGGCGGACATGGCAGCGGGCTCTGTGGTTCAGACTCCACGGGCGTCACGATCCGACGCAACATCCTGAGCAACCACGCGGGGCGCGCGATCCAGTGGAACTGGAAGGACTGCGTGGGGTCAGCTACAGGCTATGTGGTGGAGAACAACCTCGTGCTCGACTCCTCATGGGGCTTCGTGATGTATCACAATGTGCAGGACTCCTTGGTGCGCAATAACACCTTTGTGATCCGCTCCTACCCTGACACCAACGACACCGGCCACTACCTGATGTCGATGTGGGGCACGACGGTGAAAGGCAACGTGATCGTCAACAATATCTTCCACTCCATGCGCACAGACGTGCAAGCGCTGGATGTGCACAATGTCGAGATCGGCGCCAACAACACCTTGGACTTCAACCTCTGGAGCGTCGCCACGTCTAGATGGACTTGGGGAGCTGCCCGCTCTGATTTCGACACTGCCTACGCCTCGGTATCGGGCTGGGGGGCAAACGCGCTCTGTTGCCAGCAAGACCCAGGCTTCAGCGGTGGGGAAGACTTTCACCTCGAAGCTGGCTCGCCTGCATTAGGTGCTGGCGATGGCGCCCGCTGCGCTCTCAGCGACTTCGAGGACGAGACCCGCCCAGCCAACGGCTCATGCGATGTCGGCATGGATCAGCGCTGGCCTTGAGCCTGCTC
>JAFCZD010000997.1 GCA_019314525.1 Deltaproteobacteria bacterium | reverse complement strand
CGCAAATCCTCGTCAGCTACTCCGGGGGAAGCTCACACGTCTCTATTCCCCAGGTCGCGAATGTGGCCGCTTGTGTGGGCGACACCCACGGTTTCTACTATGATGATGTCTTGCAGCCCACCGTGATTACCTTTTGCCCTGCCACCTGTGGTGCTTTGGGCGAGGGCACGATCAAGGTCGTCTTCGGCTGCACCGACATCGGCTGAGTAGAGGAGTGGTTCGCGATTGCGAAGGTCTCGTTGATCGAATGTGTAACCATCGCTGTGGCGTTGGCGATGGACGCCTTCGCTGTCTCTGTGGCGGGTGCGCTCTTTCTCGAGCGCCTCAGAGCGCGGCATGTCTTTCGCTTCGCTTTTCACTTCGGTCTCTTTCAAGGCCTGATGCCAATCTTGGGCTGGCTCTCAGGCCGCTCCATCAGCGCCTGGGTGATGGCTTGGGGTCATGTGTTGGCGTTTGTCCTGCTCTCCGGGGTGGGCCTCAAGGCGGTGATCTCGGGTTTGCGTCAGGACGGGGAGGTCTTCCGCTCTGATCCCACCCGTGGGTGGAGTCTGGTGCTGCTCTCTTTGGCTACCAGCCTCGACGCCTTCGCCGTGGGGGTCAGCGTGGCGTGGATCGATACAAATATCTGGCGTCTAGCGTTGACCGTGGCGGTGATCACAGCTGCTTTGAGCGCCTTGGGCATGGGCATCGGCCACAAGGTGGGTGCGGTATTTGGTCAGCGAGTGGCGGTGTTCGGCGGGCTACTGCTGATAGGTCTCGGGGTGAAGATCCTCGTGGAGCATCTGACCTCGTGAGGCGGGGGTCTCTGCCCAGCTAAATTCTCTGTGCGACTAGATTTTCGCCAAGCCCCGATCGAGGGCACGCAGCAGATCTTCTTCATCTTCGATACCCACGGAGACGCGCACGAGGCCGTCGGTGAGGCCGGCCTTGAGCCGCTTCTCTTTGGGCACACAAGCGTGCGTCATGGAGGCGGGGTGTTGAATCAGCGAATCGACACAGCCCAGAGACACGGCCAAGGTGAAGACCTCGATGTTGTCCATCAGCGTGCGACCAGCCTCGACACCGCCCTTGAGGTCGAAGGAGACCATGCCGCCAAAGTCGTCCATTTGTTTTTTCGCCAGTTCATGGTGCGGTGAGTCGGCCAAACCGGGAAAGTAGACGCGCTCCACCTTGTCGTGCTGGACGAGGTAGTCGGCGACGGCCTTGGCGTTTTCACAGTGACGCTGCATGCGCATGGGAAGGGTCTTGATGCCCATATTCACCAGCCAGGCGTCAAAAGGGCTTGGTGACGCGCCCACATCGGCGATGATCGTATACGCGCGAGCCTTGAGCTCGTCACAGGTCGTGGTCAAGACTCCACCGACTACTGTCCCGTGGCCGCAGAGGTATTTGGTGCTGGAGCTGATGGAGGCATCAGCGCCTAGCTCGAGGGGGCGTTGCAGAAAGGGTGTGGCGAAGGTGTTGTCCACCAGCACTTTGATCTCACTGTTGACGCTCTTGGCCATCCTGGAGATGGTGGCGATGTCGCTGATGGCGAGCAATGGGTTGGTGGGTGTCTCAAGGAAGATCGCTTTGGCCTTGGGGTTTCGGCCGAGCACCTCCTCGACCTTGTTCAAATCTGACGTGTCCACCTCAACGATGTTCACCCCAAGCCGCCCAAGGACCTTATGGGCCAGGTTCTCCGTGGCACCATAGACCACGTCGCCCATGATCAACGTATCGCCTGCGTCACAGACGGCCATCATTGCCGCGTTGATGGCGGCCATGCCTGAGGAGAAGGCGAGAGAGGAGACGCGAAGCTCTGGGTTGGCCAGCTTGACCTCGCGCCCTTCGAGGGCGTTCATCTTGGCCTCGAGCAAGCGCACGGTGGGGTTTCCGAGGCGGGTGTAAACGTAACCTGAACGCTCACCAGCGAAGAGCTCAGCGCCTTCCGCGGCGCTCTGAAAGACAAACGTCGAGCTTTGGTAGATGGCGCCTGTGTGGGAGGTGTGTTGGGGCTG
>JAFCZD010000330.1 GCA_019314525.1 Deltaproteobacteria bacterium | reverse complement strand
GCTCGGACGGTGGACGAGTATCAGGATGCCTTTCGCTTGGTGCGCACGGGCTATGTCTATCAGGGCTATCTTCCCATGCGCTCACCGGAGCTTCGCATCTACAACCAGCACGTACTCCCTGAGTCTGTCGTCTTGGTTGCCAAGAAGGGAGAGAGTGTGGTGGGCACCATGACGGTCACCCTTGACTCACCTGCTGGATTGCCTTTGGACAAAGACTACGCCAATGGGCTCGGGGGGCTTCGTGGGAGAAGGGAGAAACTGGTGGAGTATGGGGCCCTGGCCGTGCTTCAGCCTTATCAAGGAAGCGGCGTGCCAACGCTGATGAATATGGCGGCCTGGTGGCTGGCACATAACCTTCTTGGAGCTACGCATGTCGTGATTGGTGTCAACCCCAGGGCTGTGTCCTGGTATCGCGCGACCATGGGTTTCACTCCTTTTGGCTCCCTGCGTGAGCACGCGGACCTCGAGGCACCTGTGGTGGGCATGAGCCATAAGTCTTCTTCGTATCAGTCGTTTCTGCAGCGGCATTTTCCTCAGCAGTTGAGCCATGGGCTTTGCGCCCACGAGCACTTCTTCGAGACTCTGCCTGAGGAGGTGGAGGCCCCCCCTGTGCAGTCTCTCGACGAGCTCAATCGATGGAAGCTCCCCCGTGATGTTTTCCGGGCGCTCTTCGTCGAACAGACCGCTCATCTGAAGGACCTGGATGAGCAGACGCGCTTGCACCTGGTGGCCTGTCGTAGCCCACGCACCCTCGAGGTGTCGACGCCCGCAAAGCCCCATTTGCGAAGCTGTCTTGTGCAGTCTTCCAGTTCTTCCTGAGAGCTAGCTACTTCACGCCTGCCAGCTTCTTCGCTTGAGCGCAAAGGGCGCCCAAGAGCCAATGAGGAGGCTCACTCGTCCATCAAGGTCGCCGTCAGCGCCCATTTATCCAAGACCCAATCCTTCTCTTCGTTGAGATCCGTGACCACGAGCTGCCACCGTCCCTCGAAGAACTCCCCTCGAAAAGACGTGAGCAAAGTCTGCGTGAAGGCATGAGCTGAATCACCAGAATAATTGAACCATGTAGGCCCATCCAGCAGCTCCTCTTGCTCGATATTGCCGTCATCGTCGATCTTTCTGAGCGATAAGGTGAACCACTCTTGCCAGCTATGCTCCACCCACACCTTGAGCTGCAACCACTCGATCACCGCGGATGATTCAACGTCCAGCATGCTCTCCACGATCCCTGTTTCCGACGCCGCGGACGATACGTGAACCACGTGCTCTACTCGTTTGAGAGCTTTTTCAGTGTTGATGCTGAAGCCCCAGCGTTCGAGGTCGGCGTGTCCCCAGAGCTCACCCGCCTCGATAACCAGGCGATAGGTCCCCGCGGTGGAGATGCCATCCAGTAGGTGGGTCGAAAACACCATGCCTTGCCACTTTCCGTCGGAGACCTGCGGGTTGCTCGAGTCCACTACGAAGTCATCAGCATAGGAGAGCAAGACCACCTGCTCTTGAATGAAGTCTGGGCTGGTGGGCTCCACGTTTGGGTTGATACGCTGCAGGTAGATGCCATCGAGCTCAGCCAGTGTTTGATGAGAGAGGAGCTCAACTGCGACGGTGATGCCACCCACCACTCCTGTCTCAGAGACTTCGATCGTCGAGGTCATGCGCCCTTCGTAGGGGATCTCCTGCCCCTGTTGATTTTGGTAGAAGAAGCTTGGCGCTGATGGGGCGACAGGGGGCGCCGTGAACTCCAAGAGCCAGTCATGGATCTGACCGAGATCCTCCTCGCATTCGTCGCGAACCAGCAACCGCCAGCGGCCATCTGTGCTCTCCCCATTGAAGTCATCGAGCCGAAAGCGCATAGCGAAGCGTGGATACATCTCAGTACCATCCTCCTGGTCAGGTTCTCGAAGTGTGACCTCCTTGATAACAGCGCCGCTGCTATCCATCCGTTGCAGCACAATGCGCAGGTCGTCAAGATAGGCGTGTTCGACGTCGACCTCTACATCCAGGCTGGCGATCTCAAGTCCATCATTCACCACGAGGTCAGAGGTCACGCCCACGCCAGATCCATCATCGTCGGGGATCGCGAAGGGCTCCGTCACCTCATGCTTCCGCGTCTGCGAGACAGGCTCACCAACACAGATCGGCTCCCAGAAGCACGCAGGGTCATCACAGCCCGCGAGCCCATTGCCGTCCTCGTCGAGGGCAGTATCGCATTGCTCTGCTGGCGCAACGTCGTCAAGGGTAGCGCTCGTGATGCGGCCCCACTTTTTGACATAGGCGTAGGGTATCCACCCGTAGCCAGCCTGCGCCGAGTTCTGCCGGCCAAAGGAGTGCACACCCCAGCTATTCTTGAAGAGGAAAAAGCCCTTATCGACGATGGGCTCTCCGTCCTCATCAAGCTGGCCGCTGCCGCTTGCGTCGCGTCTCTGCAGGCTCATGTCATCATCCCAACCCACCAGCAACACCGCATGACCACTTAGGCCTGCCTGGGTGCTCAGCTCGATATCCCTGTCATTGGGATAGGAGACAATGCCAAGCTTGTGCCGGTCTATGTCACCTGGAAGGGGGCTGGCTTGACTCCAAGCCTGGCGAAAAGTACGAACGCTGAGAATCAGCGCTTCCCGTGTGCGAAAGAGCGCCTGCTTGATATTTCTGGGGTCGCTATTCAGCCCAGCGGGGCGACCCACATGCCAGCGATCGGCATGCAAGGCGCCATAGGGTGGTTCGCCATTGGTGTAGCATTGGGTGGGCTGGCCATCGGAGCGACCTCCACCGCATGCAGGGTCAGACGCTGAAGTCCACCGCACCTCGTCATAAGGCCAGTAGTGCTCCTCCACCACGCCAAAGGTGTTGAGGGCCTGCAACACATCGTAGGCGTTGTTGCCGTCAACGTGAGGGCTCGCCTTCAACTCAACTTTTACCGACCACTGCAAGAACGCTTCACTGAGGTCTGGTACCGCCTCGGCCCCTGCTCTCTTGTGCAAATGCTGCATGAGCGCCAGGGCGGCGAATTTCACACATGTTCCGCGAGACCCCTGATCCAAGACCGGCGTTTGGGTCTGAATCAGGTCGAATCTCTCAGGCACCATGACATCGGCCTTGATGTCCACAGGTAACTGATCGTTAGTGGGGAGGCCGTCGAGCACGCTCGAACCTGAGCTGAAGCGATCCTCAAGAAGCTCTGCTTCCTGGGGAAGGCCTACGTCTGCGCAGGCCGTCGCCAGCAGCGCTGATAGGCCCAAAAGAACCATCTTATTGGGGTTTGTTTTCATAACGTCCCTCGCCAATGACAGAGCGCAGCCCCAAACGATGCAAGCTCCATTCCAACACAACTCACACGGATCTACGCTTGGACAACGAAGAACCTTCATGAAATAACTCAGGACTCAACACTAAGGTGCGAAAGATCTAGCAACTCAAGTTGCCGTGGAAGACCGAATGCACGTATTCCCCTCGCGGTAGACACGCTCGACCTCGGTCGCCGGGGAACAAGTAGCGGTTCACTCAGCCGCCATTGGGTGCAAAAGTCAATCTCGCGTATAATAGTCCTTTGGGACGGGGCGGGCTGGATTTTGGCTATCCCGATTTGCTTGAGTTTGCGAGAGGAGATCTCATGACCGCGGTGGACAAGCTGAAGCAAAGAGCGCAGAAATATCTCGCTGCTGGCAAGCTAGAGAAGGCGATAGATGCCTACCAATTTCTCGCTGAGCATGACTCTACTAACCCTCGATGGCCCCATAAGCTGGGTGAGCTACACCAAGACCTGAGCAATGAGGGTGATGCTGTGACCAACTTCGAGCGCGCAGCCGGGCTTTATGCGGAGCAAGGATTTCTGCTCAAGGGCATCGCTCTTTGCCGTCAAATCCTCACCATGGACAATGACCATCTGTGTTCTCAGGCGCTGCTCTCCGATTTGGTCGAGCGAAGGAATCCAGCCCCACTTCCGGAGGTGGAGTCCATACAGATGGAGAAAGGGAGCGCTGAGACCGGCTTGAAGGAGTTCTCCCTGGAAAATGGTCAAACGCTAGACTCGATTCAGCTCGCCGATGTCTTGGCGACCGAAGAGCAGGAAGCTCTCGCTGCGTCCTCCGTGGGTAGCGGAATCTACACTGTCGAGATTGACGATGACGTGGCAGATGCCGCCCTTGATATTCTGGACGCCCCAAGCCTCGACGCCCAAGCGGACCAGGGGGGGACAGGGGACCTTGAGGGCCAAAAGGATGATCGCGAGGACAAAGAAGGTGGTATGTCGCTGGTGGAGAAGGTCCAGCCCACCCCACTCTTTGGAGCGCTGGCACCAGACGCGCTGGCCTTATTGGTCGCTGAACTCGATCTACGCTTCTACAAAAAGGGTGAGGTGATTATCAAGGAGGGTGCTGAGGGGACTAGCCTTTTTGTGCTGGTTGAAGGGGAGGTTGTGGTCTATCACGAGGGACCTCCGCGCATTGACGTGTCGCATCTCGAAGACGGCGCATTTTTCGGTGAGATCGCGCTGCTTACTCAACGCAAGCGTACCGCGACGGTAGAAACCCTCACTGAGTGCACGATGCTCGAACTCTCCCGTGAGACCGTGGGGCACTTGGTCACCCGATACCCCTCGGCCCTGAAGGTGATGCTGCGTTTCTTCCGTGCACGTTTGGTGGGTACATTGGTGGACACGCACCCGCTCTTTGCGCCCTTCGGCGGTGGCGAGCGCGAGGCGCTGGCCGGACGTTTTTCCTTCGTCGAGGTGCTGCGTGGCAGGGAACTGGCCAAGGAAGGTGAGCGAGTCGATGGCCTCTATGTGTTGCTCAGCGGCAAGCTGGAAGGGAGCACAAAAACAGGAGCGAGCTTTGAGCTGGACACCGGAGATGTCTTTGGTGAGACCTCGCTCCTTTCTGGGCGTTGCGCGCCTTTCACGGTGAAGAGCAAGGCTCGCAGCTGGTTACTCAAGCTCGACAACGAGATCTTCCGTGAGGTGATCATGACACATCCTCAAGTCCTCAAAGTAGTCACTGGCCTCGTGAAGCGTCAACTCAACGCTGAACGTCAAGCACCTATGGTTTAGAGCTGAACGGTGGCGACATTGAAACCGCCACGGTCGACTACGCTGACCAAGACCTTCCCGTTGTCTTGACACCACTTGCTCACGTCGGTGGGAAAGCTCGGGCAATCAGCGTGAATTTCGATAGTTGATCCAGCGGGAATGACGCGGGCTTTGATCGCTAACTTGAGTACGGGCTGTGGGCATTTCATCCCTCTACAATCTAGAATATCCATCTACTATCGCTCCTCGGTTGTGGCTGGTACAAAACGGTCTCTTCCACCTTCACGCACAACGTGGCCACGAATGCGCCCGTCGCGCCCCCGCACAATAACATCAAATATCGGTCTCTCTGGTTGGTGATGGGTGGCACAGGAGAGGCAGGGATCGTACGCGCGAAACGCCATCTCCACCTTGTTGAGCAACCCATCGTTGACCACGCCCTTTCGAATCAGCGCGCGCGCAGCACGCTCAATGGACATGGACATGGGCGCAGCGTTGAAGAGCGTCGCCACCATCAAATTGACATGGGTCAAAAGACCACGCTCATCTGTTTGATAATGGTGAATCAACGTACCCCGTGGCGCCTCCACCACCCCGACCCCTTCTTTGGGTGTTTGCAAATCCATATTACGCAGCTTGTCACCCATGAGTTCGTCCACGGCCGCAAGCTCGCGGAGGCGTTCGGTTGCATAGAGCAACTCTACGAGGCGCGCCCAATGGGTCGCCAACGTGAAATGCGCCGGTTTGGTGCCGAGAGTCTCGAATAGGCGTTCGAACTCTTCCTGAGCGAGGGGGGTGGCCATGGACTTCGCCACGTTCAGGCGGGCCAAGGGAGCGACGCGTACGATGCCGCTCTCGGATCCACCAACAAAGCCCTTCCAGCCCTCGGAGCGGAGATAGGGGAACTTGATGTAGCTCCACTCCTCTACGTGCTCTGCAAAAAGCGAGGCGTAGTCATGAGCATCGAAGGTCACGCGTTCATTGCCATGGGGGTCTACGATACGCAGCTTGCCCTCGCAGAAGCTCACCTGGCCCGCATCATTGACGAGCCCCATGTAGTTCGTCGGTTCGGTATAGGCAGCGGAGAAGATCAGCTCACGGTAGGTGTCGTTGCCGAGGACGAGCTCGTGAAAGGTCTTCAAGGTCGATTGGGCGAAGACCACGGCATCGTCAGCGAAGTGGGCCAGCTCATCTCGCAGCTCTTGACTCACGCCTTTGGAGACACCACCCGGCAGACCAAGCACCGGATGAATCGGCTTTCCGCCCATCTTCCCCATCAGCTTGCGCGCACGGTGCCGAATCTCGAGAACCTTCTTGCCTGTGGCAGCATCCACCGTATCCAAGAGGCCAAGCACATTGCGCGTGGCTGGCGGCGCCGAAGGCCCAACAACGAAGTCTGGTGCAGCGAGGTAGTAGAAGTGCAGCGCGTGGTCCTCGAGCATGAAGAGCATGTAGAAGGCTTCGCGAATCGCCCTGGCGGTAGGTGTGGGAACCACCTTATAGAGATCATCGAGGGCGTGCGTGGCGGCGAGGTGGTGCGCCGAAGGGCAGACACCACAGAT
>JAFCZD010000329.1 GCA_019314525.1 Deltaproteobacteria bacterium | reverse complement strand
TCTGGCACACGCTCGCACCAGCGCCGGCGTTATTCCCGTAGGGCGTGAAGCAATCATTGAGGCGCGTACCCCAAGCGCTCGTGCCCGAGTGAGCGTTGGATGGCCCCACAGCAACCGAGTCGCACACCGGCGTAGCAGCGAAGCTCAGCTCGCCGCATTGCCAGTCGTTGGTGGCAGCCAGGCCCTGGCAGTCACCCTCGAAGTCAAAGCTGAAGGGAGCGATGAAGGTGGGTGGCTCGAATCTTTCGATTTCGAGGATGAAGGCGCCACCATGACCTCCGGCGCTGTCCACGGCAAGATAGGTGGTGTCGCTCGAAGGTGTATAGAGCAAGTCCATGGCGTGGCCCGCGCTATTCCACATGCGGTCGCCGCTGATCCCCCGCGTGCTGCACTCGGCCTCGATGGCGGCCTCACTGCAAGTGGGGGTGGAAAAGAGCACGAGGAAAGCGTCGAAAGCTGGCTTGAGGCGCAGGCGATAGGTTGTGTCCGGAACCATGTCCACCGCGTAGTAGAGCTGCGGCCCTGCCAGTGGGATCGTCCCACCACATTGCAGCGTCGCAAACTCGTCGCTCGAGAGCGCCGTGTCGCCCTTGATCGTGGCCCGCCCTGCGTCGAGGCTGATCGCCCGAGCGTTGGCGCACAGGGTGTTGTCCGGGAACATCACCTCCTCCACCGTGAGGGTGAAGGGCCCCGCCGCCCCGGGAGACCACGAGTCCACCACGAGCTTCCAGCTCTCGGTGGTTGTGGGCGAGAGGAAGAGCACCTCAGCCCCCGTGCCGCTGAGGTCGCTGGCATGCTCACGGCAATAGGCGTTGAGATAAACCGCTGTGCACTCGGCGCTGGCCTGAAAAGCATAAAGCGAGCCGTCGAAGGCGTTGCCCGTAGGCGTCATCATCACCTTGTAGTGCTTGCCAGCCTCGAACTCGACCTCGTAGTAAAGCTGGGGCCCCAGCCACGGCCCGAGGGCATCGTGGCAGTGTACCTCGTCGAGTTCGCTGGCAGAGATGGACGTATCACCCTTGGCCGTCGCTGTACCCGCCGCGCTGAGCGTCAACACCTCCGGCGTGTCGCAGGTGGTATTGACGGGCGCCGCGACCTCTTTCACCGTGAGGACAAAGGCCCCCGCTTCGGCGAGGCCGTAGGAATCCACCACGATGATCCACGCCTCTGTCACCTCGGGTTTGAGGAGCAACACCTCCATGGTGGGCGCCCCCACGATATCGCTGGAGTGGCCTGCACAGGCGACGTTGATCGCCGCCGCGCTACAAACCGTGCTGGCCGGGAAGGCGTAGAGGGCGCCATCGAAGGCCGCGCCCGTGGGCGTCGTGGACACTTGGTAGGCTTGGCCCGCGATCAGCGCGACCTGGTAATAGAGCTGTGGGCCCGGCCAGGGGCCGAGGGGGTGCTGACAATGCACGCCGGGAAACTCATCTCCCGCCCAGGTTGTTTCGCCATTCACGCTCGCCTCGCCTGCAGCTAGCTCAAGGTGCTGAGGCGCGCCGCAAATGGCATTATCCGGGGGCGGGGTCGCGTCGGTGGAGTCTGGCCCGTCTCGATGTGAACCATCGTCCAGCGCCCAGTCATCGACGCCATCGCCATAAATGCCCTCCCCGCCTTGTTCGAAAATCGAACCATCCTGGGTGGTATTGGGTGCCGGTGAGCAGGCGAGCAGGGCCGCCCACAGGTTCAACATCACAGCACTTCGGAGGCCTATATGCATCATCGTCTCTTCTCTCCAGGCCGATTGTCTACCCTGTAGACATAAACACTGTCCCTCTAATCACCATCGCACGTTATAATAATATGCAATACGAGGGCGGTAAAAATGAAAGCATACGGACCTCCCATCAACAACGCTCCCCACACACCTCGCCTGCGCACATCGCGCGCAGCCTCTGGAACCGCCGTCCTCCTCGCCGCCCTGATCATCACCGCGTGCCCCCAAAAAACGCCTGCCCCTGGCAAGACATCCATGGGCGCCGGAAGCGCCGACTCCGGGCCCTCACCGGTGACGTCACCTATCCCAGCACCTGAAGTGACCTTTCTGGGAGAACTCTCGCATCCATCGATGAAGGGGCCAGCCCGCATCGCTGTATCGCCCAACGGTGACATCGTGGTGGCTGACCCCCGCGCCAAAGCCGCCCATGTCTTCTCCACTGGCGGCGCCTACAAATTCCGCATTAAGCGCCTTGTGAGGCCCCTTAGCTGCGCTGTGGGCGCAGACAAGAGAATCTACATTGGCGACAAGAAGCTGCGTGGGGTCTTCATCTTCGACGCCCTCGGCAACCCCCTGGGCGCTCTTGGCAAGGGTGAGGGTGAGTTCCGCATGCCCAACGCCATCGCCGTGGATCGCGAAAAGGGCACAGTCTATGTTGTGGACAGCAAGGCCAGCCAGGTGCGGGCCTTCAGCACAGAGGGGTCGTTCAAATTCAACTTTGGCTCTGAAGGGTCGGGGGACGGCCAGTTCGCCTTCCCCACGGGCATCGTCTTCGACCCTGCCCGCAGCCTGCTCTACGTCGCCAGCCACAACGACGGACGAATCCTCGTCTTTTCGCCCACGGGCACCTTCCTCAAGGTCTTCGGCAGCTACGGCGCAAAGCCAGGCTCATTTTCGCGCGCACAGGGCATGGCCCTCGACACCAAAGGTCGCCTCTATGTGGCCGACGCCTTTCAAACCCAACTGCAGCTGGTAGATACCAACGGCTCCCACGTCAGCTACCTCGGCCAAATGGGCAAGACCCGCGGCAAGCTGATGATCCCCCTCGACGCCACCTTCGACGCCCATGGCCGCCTGCTCGTCGCCTCTTACGATACGGGAAAGGTGCTGATCTACGGCATCGACAGCACCACCACGCCCCCTCCCCCCGTGGTCGCCGGTGATGTGCAGTTGATCCCCAACGTGCTCGACCCCGCCTCGCGCGACCTCTGGGTCACCGCATACATCGAAGTCCCAGAGCGATCAGCCGCCAGCATCGCCCCCCACACCGTGCGCCTACACCTGCTGCAAAAGGCGCTCTCCCCCGACACCTCGAAGGTCCCCACCATCGGCGACCACGACAAAGACGGCGTCAAAGATCTCACCCTGCGCTTCAGCCGCCGCGATATCCTCGCTCTTATCGAAAAAGCGGGCACCTACAATCTGCGCATCACCGGAGAGCTCTCCTCCAACGAAACCTTCGCCGCCACGGTGCAGCTCTCTGTGAGAGCAGCCAGCAAGTGACCAGGCTGGTGATCCCACTGGTAATCCCGCTGCTGGTAATCCCACTGCTGGTCGGGGGGCTGCTCGGCTGCGCCCGAGACAAAGAGTCGGTGGAAGACTACCGCGTCACACTGGCCGTCAAGCGCTACAACGAGGCGCTGCCGCGGGCTTACGCGCGTGGGTCCGCGGGCTTCCTCGCCAACGTAGCCACGCCCGCCGAGATGGGACGCGTGGATGACATCATCGGCTTTTTGGTCCAGGGCAAGAGGGTGATGGACGCCCGACAGGAGTCTTTCGCTGCCCAAGCGGTGCGTCGATCCCTGCGGCACGATGGTAAGACCAGCGCTACCTTGGTGGCCACAGAGGTCTGGTGGTACCGCCACTGGATCCCCAGCACGAAGGAGGTCAAACAGGCCCCCCGCCGCGTGCGCTATCGCAACCGTTACCACTGCGTAAAAGTGAAGGGAAAGTGGCGCGTCGATCGTCTCGTGGAGATGGGCTTTGAGAAGCTTCCGCTGAAGCCCACGATGAATTAGCTCTACTTATCCTATCGGTAACTACTATTCACTTGTAGGAGCATGGTCCGACCCGTCAAAATGAAGTAGGAGTCCACGCGATTTATATGTTTTCGCGCAGCTACAAGGTCGCCGCCACCGCGGTCACGCTCGGCGTGTGGCTGTTGTGCTCCTTTGCCTTCGCCGCCGACCCGCCCCATGACAACACCACGGCCTTTGGCAACAACGGCTGCGCCACCTGTCACCTTACCCATGGCGGTTTTGGCAGCCTGCTCAACCCTGCCCTTGGCGACCCCTGCGGCGGCGACTGCCAAAACGGCGGCGAGCATAATCAACAAAGCGACGGCGTTTGCGTCGCCGACGAAGCCTGCACGCCCAACCCCTGCGGTGGCAACGCGTGGTGCTCCAACACCCATGGTGAAG
Source organism: Deltaproteobacteria bacterium (assembly GCA_019314525.1). Classification (GTDB taxonomy): domain Bacteria; phylum Myxococcota_A; class Polyangia; genus JAFCZD01. Next base: position 4,056 of record JAFCZD010000329.1, on the reverse strand, counting down.
CGGTTTGCAACTGCCCTTTGGGTTTTTCCAACGGCGCCACCTGCACCAGCTGCGATACTGGCTTCACCCTCAACGGTGGCATCTGTCTGCCCCGCGTCTGCGATGGCATCGACGTCAGCGACGGAGGGGACTGTGGCTATGGAACTTGCGTGGAGACCGGCGGGGGCGGTGATTGCACTGGGGACTGCGCCAGCGGCACAGAGCACAACCTTCAAACATCGGGTGTCTGCGTCGCGGACGAGAGCTGCACACCCAACCCTTGCAACGGCAACGCCCTCTGCACTGACACCAAGGCCATCACCGGCGGTGAAGCCGTCTGCAACTGCCCGCTGGGCTTTTCGGACGGCGCCGCCTGCTCCGCCTGCGACCCTGGCTTCACCCTCAACGGCAGCGTCTGTGAGGGCATCATCTGTGAAATGGGGCGCTTGGGCCAGGATTGCGGCTTCGGCACCTGCAGCGTCGGTGGGTCGCCTGTTTGCGTCGCGGGCTGCAACAACCCAAACCAGCATAACAATCAGGGCAACGGCGCCTGCGTTGACAACGAGCTCTGCCCTGGCACCTGCGCCACCAACTCGACCTGCGATGAATCTCACGGTTTGGTGGTCTGCAACTGCCCCATCGGGTTTTCCGATGGCAGCACCTGCTCCACCTGCGATATCGGCTTCACCTTAAACGCTGGTGTCTGCGAAGGACGCGTCTGTGATGGCATCGACGTGGGCGACGGCGGTGATTGCGGCTACGGCACATGCAGCGAGAGCACGGGCGACTGCACCTCAGACTGCACCAACGGCGCGGAGCATAACCGGCAAACCGACGGGGTGTGCGTGGCCGACGAGACCTGCCCCGGGGCGTGCGCGGCCAACGCCCTGTGTACCGACGACAAGGGCGTCACCGGCGGCGAAGCCGTCTGCAACTGCCCCCTGGGCTTTTCGGATGGCGCCACCTGCACCACATGTGACGCCGGCTTCACGCTGAGCGCTGGAGCATGCGTGCCCATCGTCTGTGATGCTGGCAACACCAACGGCGGAGAATGTGGCTATGGAACGTGCGCCATTGGCGGGGGCACAGCCACCGAACAGATCACCATGTCCAATGATGCCATCACGCCGAGCATGGGCTGGCTCGAGGGCACAACAGGATCCTCCAACGCCAACCAAGGCCACTCCCTCTACAGCCCCAACGCGACCAACCGCCAGACCGTCGCTATCACCATTCAGGGATCAAACCTCGTCTACACCCTTTGGGTCGCCCACTCCCGCGTCCGGGTAGGAGGTGGTGCCAAGGTGACCCCCACGCTCACCGTGGACGTCGACTCTTCCACCATCGGAAATACCGGCGCGCAAACAGTCGACGACACCTGGTCTTGGACGAATCTAGGGACCACCGCCGCCCTGAGCACTGGTTCACACACCATCGGCTTTGTGTGTAGTAGCAGCAATGGCGGCTACCGCTGCGGTGTCGATGGCATCATGCTAACCACCTTGGGCACCAACCCTTCCTCTGCGGCAGGCTTCGTGCCCTATACCACCGCCGACTGGGATTACCCTTCCCTCGATATCTACACCTCAGGCGGCGCCACCTACACCTGCACCCCAGATTCGGCGGCCTATGTCTTGGGCGCCAGCGAGACCGCCGACACCTGCAACACCGGCTATGTCAACGTCGATGGAGTGTGCCTCGTTGATCCCTGCAACGGAGAGACATGCAGCGGTGAGGGCACCTGCTACGTCGACCCATCCGCTGCGGGTGACGCAAGGTGCAACTGTAACGGGACCTACTACGGCCTCACGCCCACCACCTGCACCGAGTGCTCCGCCGCCTCCGGCTTCAACTGCGTGCCCGACTCAGCCGCCTACGTCACCAACGGCTCCACCGAGACCGCCGACACGTGCGCGTCGGGCTATGAACTCGTCGATGGCATCTGCGTGCTCGACCCATGCGCCACCATCGATTGCGACGCTCAGGGCACCTGCTACATCGACCCCTCGGTGGCGGGCTACGCTATCTGCGACTGCGACGGCACCTACTACGGGCTCGACCCCGTCAGCTGCGATGAGTGCACCACGGGCGCCAGCTACAGCTGCACCCCCGACTCGGCCGCCTACGTGACCAACGGCAGCACCGAAACCGCCGACACCTGCGCGTCGGGCTATATCAACGTCAACGGCTTCTGTGAGACCGACCCCTGCGATGGCGTGACGTGTAGCGGGCAAGGCAGCTGCTACCTCGACCCCGCCGTTGTGGGCGACGCCGCGTGCAACTGCGACGGCACCTACTACGGGCTCTCCCCCACCACCTGCGACCAATGCGCGGGCAGCTCCTGTACCTGCGACGGCGACCCCTCATCAGCCTACGTCAAGAGCAGCAGCGAAACCTGCGACGCCTGCGCGCCAGGTTATGTCAATGTCAACGGCGTCTGCGTGACCAACCCCTGTGAGGGGGTAAGCTGCGACAGCTTGGGCACCTGCTACATCGACCCCTCTGTCGCTGGAGACGCCATCTGCGACTGCGACGGTACCCACTACGGGCTTACCCTCACCACCTGTGACCAATGCTCCGGCGGCGTGGTGGGACCCGAGCAGATGATCGAAAACCTCTGCCGCAGCTGCCACATCGAGAGCGGCACGGCCACGGAGGTCAGCTCTCACCGCTGCGATGCGGCCAACGGCTGCAACAACACCTTCTTCATGACCTGCACCCGTTGCCACGACCCACACAGCCAAGATCAAAACGACCTGCATGGCTCGACCTACGGCATGCTCGTCAAAGATCCGGTGATCACGCCCAACAGCGGCTCCCGCACGGTGATCTTCACGGGCAACTCTGGCACCAACTCCTTCGCTGACGACGACGCCACGAACAACGGCATCTGTGAGGTCTGCCACACCAACACGGGCCACCATGACAACGCTGGCGCCGCAGATTCGGACACCGACCACAGCCCCGCGAGCAACTGCCTCGGCTGCCACCCCCACCGAGACACTGACAGCGGCTATGGCTTCAGGGGGGCTGGAGAGAGCAGCGGCGGGTCTGTCTGCGCAGGTTGCCACCCCTATGGCATGGAGGTCGCCGACACCAACAGGACCGACACCTACCACCACGTGATGGAGATCTCCGCCGAGATCAGCGGTGGCGCCGTCTACCCCACCAGCGCGACACCCTCGGTAGCCACCAACGACTACGACAAGACATGCATGCAATGCCACGTCGATCACGACATCTTCAGAGACGATATCAATACGGCCAACACCGCAGGCCGCGCCGCCAACCTGCGCTCGCGCATTGGCAGCGCCCCTGTTTCAGGGCAGCCCCCTGATGACAGCAGCGGCTTCTACAGCGAGAACGACGCCGACAGCACCTTCGCTGCAGGTGGCATCTGCCTCTCTTGCCACAGCAACACGCAGAGCAAAAACACCACAGACCAGCAAAGCGATGGCACCACCAGCACCGCGGCCATGGACAGCGCCGGCTTCTTCGCTTCAGCCCACGCGTATAACGTCTCGGGGCAGTTCAACCAGGACTTATCCACCTTCAACGTGCCCTGCACCAAATGTCATAACAGCGACACGGCAACGCAATACCAAACCGGCACCAACCGCTTCGCCTTGCACACCAGCGTTGACCGCCGGCTGCGCGCCACCTTGGGCATGAGCAGCCCTACAGACCCTCTCGAAGAAGACTTCTGCTATCGCTGTCACCACAGCACGTCCGACTCCACCCCGGGCGGTGGCCCCACCAAGAGCACGGCGGGCATGGACTACTACGGCACAGCCAGCATGACCTCAGCCGCCGAGGGCATCTTTGGCCTCTTCAGCGGTAGCCCTGTGTCGTCGCATCCGGTGGGCTCGAGCAGCGGCGACCACCGGCCCACCGAGGGCACGAGCGCCGGCTGGATGCCAGCGGGTAGCCGCCATGTGGAGTGTTCTGATTGCCATAACCCACACACGGCGTTGGCCGGTCGAGACTCGGGCACGGCCACGGGCAGCACATCGAGTTCGTTAACGGACAGCTCCAAAAATGGCTCATGGCAAACCAACCAATGGGCAGGCTATTCGT
>JAFCZD010000328.1 GCA_019314525.1 Deltaproteobacteria bacterium | reverse complement strand
AATTGGTCCATCTCCAATAAATTGGATCAAACCTGCGCACTGGTCCAACCACACGCCGACCCCACCGGCGGTTGGCCGGCATCATCCTTGACGACTGCGGGAATACTGATGCGGCAAAGCTGCGAGCCTACGCAAGATCGTGTTCGCAGCGCCCGGCTGGCCAGGCGTGAGAAGGGAGGTGGGCAACTAATTTCGAACAGGTGCCTTAGGCACCACAGCGAGCAACGGGCATCGTCGCGCTTCCGTGTTGGACGTCGCCTCTCGCGTGCCCTAGGTTAGGATTAGCGGTGAATTCGCGCAGGGGAGAGGGTATACAAAGCTCCCATGCCCACCATCCACGGCGTATGCCCCCACGACTGCCCTGATAGCTGCGGCCTGCTGAGCGAAATCGACGACGCTGGGAACCTCCTGGGCGTGCGAGGCGACAGCGACCACCCCCTCACCCAAGGCTGGCTCTGCGCCAAGCTGCGTGACTATCGCCGCTGGGTGAATCACCCCCAACGGCTGCACCACCCCCAACGGCGCGTGGGGAAAAAGGGGGAGGGCCGCTTCGAGCGCATGGACTGGGAGGAGGCTCTCACGATCATCGCGACGCGTTTCCAGAAGATCCTCCGCGAAGAGGGTGGCGCAGCGATCCTGCCTTATTCCTATAGTGGCACCCTCGGCCTGGTACAGATGAACGTCGCCAGCTCGCGGCTCTGGAATAGGCTGGGGGCCTGTGGCCTGCAGCGCAGCATCTGCGGCGCGGCGGCAGAGCTCGCTGTACAAAAAACCCTCGGCGCACGTTGGGCGCCCGCGGTGAAAGACCTTGAGCATAGCCGGCTGATTGTCCTCTGGGGGCATAACCCCGCCACCACCGCGCCCCACGTGATGCCCGCCTTGCGTCGCGCCCAACGCGAAGGTTGCGAGGTGGTGGTGATCGATCCGCGCCGAACCCTCAGCACCAAGAGCGCCTCTTGGCACCTCGCCCCCAAACCCGCCACAGACGGGGCCCTCGCCCTGGGTCTAATGCATGTACTCTGGCGTGACGAGCTGGTGGATGAGCACTGGCTCGCCACCCACGCCTTGGGGGCGGCTGATCTGCAAACGCGGGTGGCAAGCTTTCCACCCACGCGTGTGGCAGCGATCACGGGTCTCCAGGAGGAGAGCATCGTGCGCCTCGCCCACCGCTATGGCCAGACGAAGCCGGCGCTGATCAAGATCGCCGACGGCCTGCAGCGCCACACGAATGGCGGGCAGACGGTGCGAGCCATCTCGGCGCTCCCGGCCCTCGTGGGCCAATATGGTGTGCGCGGAGGTGGGCTCTTCTACTCCACCAGTGATGTGTTGCGCTGGGACGAAGAAGCCGTAGGCAAGGCCTCTGAGTGCCCGCCCACGCCGCGAGTGGTGAATATGAACCGCCTCGGCGCGGCCCTCTGCGGAGAAGTGAGCGGCCCACCCATCCGCGCGCTCTATGTCTTCGGCGCCAACCCCGCCACCAGCGCGCCCAACACAGCCGCCGTAACACGAGGGCTCGCCCGCGAGGATCTGTTCACAGTGGTGCACGAGCTCTTCATCACCGATACCGCCCGCTATGCCGATATCGTGCTGCCCGCCACCAGCCAGCTCGAACAGCTCGACCTGCACAAGGCCTATGGCCATCACCTGCTGCGCCTCAACCAGCCAGCCCTCGCGCCAAGAGGTGCGGCGCGGTCCAACTGGGATGTGATGCGCGGGCTAGCACGCCACCTGGGCTTCGAGGAGAGCTGGCTGAAGGCAGACGCCCGAGCAGTGATCGAAGAGGTCCTCGCCGCCACGCGCAACCATGCCCCTGCGCTTCAGGGCATCGACCTCACGACTTTGGAACGCGAACATCAGATTTCGCTCGTGTCAGAGGGAGCAGTTCCCTTTGCCGATGGCCACTTTCCCACCCCGTCAGGAAAGGTCGAGCTCAACTGTGCCGCGATGGAAGAGCATGGGCTTGATCGCCTCCCCGACTATGACCCACCCCAGGAACTCGACGCATCCACAGAGGACGGGGGGCTAATCCTGCTCTCGGGTGCCACGCATCATTTCGTCAGCTCCAGCCTCCACAGCGTCGAGAGCCTGCGACGCAAGGAGGGCCCACCACGTTTGGAGATCCATCCCGATGACGCCGCTTCACGCGGCATCGAGGACGGGCAGCGCGTGCGCGTCTTCAACGCGCGTGGCCACTTTGAAGTGCCGGCGTGTGTCACCAATGCTGTTCGTCCGGGAGTGGTCGTCGCCCTCAAGGGCCATTGGAGTGAAGGCAACCTCGACGGACGCCAGGTTAACTGGACCACCCCCGATGCTCTCGGCGATCTCGCCGGGCAGAGCACCTTTCACTCTAATGGCGTTTGGGTCGTTGGGTGTAACGCTGGCGAACTCGCCCGCAAAGCCCCAAGCCAAAAAAGATGATAATCACCAGCGGGAGCCCCCCTACACGACCACCCAGCTGGCAGCCACCTTTGACTTCAAGCTGTGGCATACCAGCGTCGGTCCGCGTGCCTGCCTCTACCGATACGCTGCCTGCGTCGGGTCGTGGTGGTGGGGGTGCTCCTGTCTTGAGCACATCGACATGGGCCAGCGCCTGCCCCGTGAGCCCAGAGCTATCACGCACTTGAACCTTCAGCACATAGCTCCCCGGCTCGGGGAAGGTCATGGGTAAGGCGCCCACAGGCGCAAAGGCGCCATCCCAATGGCCATCGTAGTCAGCATCCCAGCGCAGCTCGAGGGAGGCGGGGGCATCCTCAGCGTCGGTCGCCTGCACCGCGATCTCCACCGGCTGCTGCTCATAGATCGCCCAGGGCGGTAGAATCACAACCTGTGGAGGCGTACTTGGCGCGGCCTGGCGCTGGTGGATCGCACCATACACCCGAAGCTTTCCCGCGCCCCAACCCTCGGCGGGCCCAGCACTTACCGCGCTGTCCACCAGGGCTCCAGCATGCAAACGCGCGCGCACCTCTTCAGCGCCCAGCTCAGGGGCATGTTGCAGCAAGAGGGCCACAGCTCCTGCAACGTGGGGGCCCGCACCTGAGGTGCCGCCGAACACCGAGTAGGCTCCATAGCCCATCTCTATTCCAACTTCGGGGATGGAGAAGACGTTGGCCGGCACGAGGGGGTTGTCTGGTGCAGCGATATCCAAGAGCCTTTGGCCATCCACTCGGATACCACGACTGGAGTAGGCGCGGAGCTGGCCTTCGGGCTCTGGCAAGCTCGGGTGGGCAAACCCTTCATCTGCTCGCCCTGCATAGGCGGCCACGCTGATGGCGCTGTCGGCGGTAGAGGGCCAACACACGGTGGAGGCTGGAGGCTTGCCGGGCGCAAAGACAGCGCCACTGCCCCAGCCATAGACGTCATCGCCAATATAGGCGTGAAGCTGCATGGTTCTGCTGCCCTCATTGGTGAGCGTCAACGTCCAATCGCCCGCACGTAGGGGCGCTGCATTCGCTCCATCGGTGCCCTGCAGCACAACGTCGAAGCGTGCGGTACCACGGGAAGAGTCATCCCGATAACTCCAGAGGTACGTCGTGTTGTCCCAGACCTCGCCCCCGCTGTTCGCTGATGATGCGGCAGCGCGCTTGCCAGCAGGGTCTTCCAAGAAAACCGAGAGCGCATCGGCTGAGGTACGCCAATGCATGGAGACCACAGCGCTCGACACAGCGCCCTGCGGCGCGCTCATGCTGGGTGCCGTGAAGACCAGCGTTCTGGTTTGGGCCGCGGGGATCTCCAAGAGCGCGGTATGTCCAGAGCCGCTGAGGTTTCCAGCGGGCACCACCTGCGGCACGCCGAGGGAGGCTGCCTCATCCATCAACTGCTCAACAACGGTAGACCCGTCGAGGGGCATGGCCATCCACTGAGAGTATTCGTGCAACACGAGGTCTGTGTGTTGGTCGCTCACCAGCCAGGCCAAACCTTCGCCCACGCCAGAGTCGTCCACGGCCAAGACGAGGTCGGCGCCAGGCGCGATGCCCACCCGAGCCATATAGCCCCGCTGCCCCCCCACCAAAATCCCTGAGGTCCCATGCCCATGGGAAGATGCGTAGCCTTCGTTGGGGGTGGCGCTGAGGTTCACGCCACGCCGATAAACCTCACCGCGAAACCACACAGCGCGGATTTTGGAGGTGCCAAGGGCGCGCACCTTCTCGTGCACGTCGAGACGCCCATTGCCATCAACATCGTCGGCGACGAAGAGCGGCTCGCCGAAGGTGGGGGTGGCGTCGCCAAAACTTGGGCCGTAGCTGCGGTGCCCATCGCCATCGAGGTCGATGTAGAGGTAGTCGAAGCCCGCGTCGTAGCGATTGTTGGCCGAGTTGACGATATTGTAGCTGTAGGTTGGGTCCCAGGCCTTCCCGTCGAAGAAGGTCAGCTGCTCCTTGGCGCCGAGTTGGCCATCACCGTTGAGGTCAATGCCATCGACGCCGGGATCGAAAGCTCCGTTGTTGTTGACGTCGATCCAGCTGTAGATGGCCCCGTCAGCACGAAAGAAGGCGGGGTGGAAAACGTCGATGCCGCTGTCGAGGCTGCCGATGATGACGCCAGCGCCGTCCTCGTCCACGCCGCTGGTGGAGGTGTTGTTCCAGACCTGTGTCGCTTGAATATTGGCTACCGTACGGTCAAGGGGCCGCAGAAGTGGCAAGATCTGCCGATCGAGATCGGCGCTCTGCACCGATGGCTCGCGGCGGAGCGCCTCGAGGGCACCAGGGGCCAGCCGCGCGGAATAGACGCGCCCCACTCGGCGGCGGCTTCCATCACCGCGACGAGAGAAGCGCACGCCTTGTTGCTCGAGAGTCTCAAGGGCTTTCGCCGTGGGCGGCGCGACGAAGGCGATGAGCGCCGGCACGCCAGAGGTGAACGACCGTCCGCGCGCCTTTTGCAACGTGGGCCAGAGCTCGAGGCGTGGATCGACGTGGGGCACGGCACGGTTGGCGTGGGGTGGAGTGGCCGCTCGCGAACTTGGCTCCAATAGGCAGGCCACGAGGACCCCGGTGAAGAAGAGAACCCCTTGGGACCACATTCCAGTGCTTCGTATGCTCATTGTTCTCGCTCTGTGAAGGGTTCAACTAACTCAGAGCAGCTCGAGGACTCTCTCTGGAGGTCGACCCAGCACTGCTCTCCCTCCAGCGACCGCCACGGGACGTTCCATCAGCTTGGGGAAGCGCACGATGGCAGCGATGATGGCGGCGCGATCACTGCCAGCACTCAGACCAGCCTCGCCATACTGCGCTTCTTTTTTGCGCAACAACATCGCCGGCTCCACGTCGAGCATCTCGAGCAACGCATCGAGGCCAGACGCGTCGAGGGGCTGCTCCAAGTAGTTAATGGTCGTGGGTTCAATACCCTTCTCCTGCAAGAGCGAGAGAGCCTGACGGCTCTTGCTGCAGCGAGGGTTGTGATAGAGGGTGATGTTCGTCATGGGGTGAATGCTAGCTCATTGTGCGGACAATGCCAGGCCTGCCCCAAGACCTGCCAGTGTCCAAGCAAGCGCTACTGCACCCTCACGGTGACCATGATATGATGATGTTATGTGTAGATTCTCATGGGCGCTCGTGCTGGCTCTTTCGGCGTGCACCTTCAACACTCATGGTCCCTTGAGCATCATCAGCCAAGACGGAACGATGGTGGACAGTGGCGGCACCTTCGATACCTTCTCGCGAAAAGACAACACCTCTGATCTCGCAGGCGAAGATGGCCTTGGCACCAAGGACCTCGTCGATGGAACACCCCAAGATGCCAGCGTAGACGCTGTGGATGGCGCCCAAACCGACACCGTTGCGGACAGCACCTGGGACACTCTCCCTCCCGATGGCACGACAGATGCCACCACGGACGCAATCTCTCCCGATGCTCGTGTAGATACCACCTTGGACCTGTCGCCCGACACTACGCCCGACACGACCTGGGACAGCACAATGGACCTGCCGCCTGACGCGACCTGGGACAGCACGGTGGACCTGCCGCCTGACACTAGTGCGGACATCACCGTGGACCTGTTGCCCGACACTAGTGCGGACATCACCGTGGACCTGTTGCCCGACACCACCGTGGACGCGCCGCCTTCTAGTTGTCTAGGAATCTTTGGAACCACGGATTTTTTCCAGCTCTGTGAAGAAAACTGGAAGACCTGTCTCTACTACGTTGAGCTAGGCAACACTTACAGCTGTACGGATTTCTGCGTTTTTTATGGTACACGCTGTGCTGGCTCCTTCGATGAAGGGCCTGATAACAACCTCTGTGCGGCGTCGAGCGGCGACCGGGGTTGTGATGACATCTCCAATGATCGTCTCTGTGAGTGCCGAAAGTAACGTTCACTGAGCTGGGTCAACCATGAGCAACTCTCCAGCGTCAAGGGTAGCGCGCAAGGGCGCCAGGTAGGACCACACCTCTGCGATGGGCTCGTTGCCCATGGCATCGACCCGCGTGACAAATATCTTGTGTCCCTCGGCCAAGGGAAGGTTCGCCACCAAGCTGCCATGGTGCCTCGCCACAAAAGCAGCCTTCTTACCAACGCTGCCCCAGCCATCAAAGGGCTTCCCCAGGGCGCCTCCAAGCAATCGCTGCAAAACAAAACGAGCCTCAGGATG
>JAFCZD010000996.1 GCA_019314525.1 Deltaproteobacteria bacterium | reverse complement strand
ACGTTGTACTGAGCATGAGCGGATAGAGGCGTGGCGCAGATCAAGAGCGCCAGGGTGACGTGGATGTGTGACATGGGGTCTTCCCTCCTAGGTAACGTCGGCGGACATGTAGACGTATGGGAGGGAAAAAGGGTTTGAAAATAATTCAGCGGCGGGCGCAGCAGGGTGGGCTTAGGTTATTTCTTGGGGACCTTCAGGCGGGTGGAGGGAGGTGTTTTTCTCTTCTTTGAGACACTCGCCTCAAGCTTGCCTTTGGCCGCGGGGTTCGCCTTGGCGCTCTTCACGACCTTGCCAGGTTTCTTGAGCATCATGCCCTTCTTGCCGCCCGTCTTTCCCTTGGCAGCTTTCGCCCTTTTGTGGGCTTTGTGAATGCGGCCCGCGGTCTTGGCTTTCTGCAGCATCTTGGGTGCTCTCTTGGCCGCTGCTGGTTTTGCGGTGGCTGCAGGCTTCACCATGGTCTTGCTGCATTTGTGTTCACAGCGTTTCTTGAGGGTCGCACACCAACGCATGTTAGGGGCGTCGCGTTTGTCGCAGGTGGCCTTGCGCCTTTCGAAGGCCTTCTGAGCGCGCTTACCCAGCCTCTCGGCATATTTCCCCTTACCGAAGCGGGCCATGTAGCGGCTCTTGCGCTCTTCCGCGCGCTTCACGCATTTTTGATGGGTGCCTTGGTGACCCTTCTCGCATTTCGCCGCGCGAGTGGCACATGTGTCCATGCAAGCAGCGGCTGCAGCGGGGCTGAAGGCGACGAGGAGGCTTAGAGTGGTGAAGGCAGAAAGGATGGAACGGGTGATGAGCATGAATTCTCCCTTGTGCGGCGCGATCGTTACGAGATCTTCTATGGTTATCCACTGAAAAGGCTCGACAAGGCAAGTGAGAAGGAGATTCTCTGTGGATTCACGCCCCGCACAGCACCTGAATGGGGTAATCTATCGCAAGCCATTACATCGCAGGTCTAAGGAGTTTCGGGATGAGATATTCACGGTCGTTGGGGGTGTGCGCGCTGCTGCTCTTCGGGGTGGCGTGTTCGGACGATGATGGGGCGCTGCAGATCTGTGCGCCCACTTGTGGGCCTTGCCAGCAGTGCACCATCAGCGGAATTGGACCGATATGTATCGACACCTGTGATGAAGATGCGACCTGCCAAGATGGAGAATGCGTTGCACCGCCTGCTGCCAGCTGTGACCCCCCATGCGGTGCCTGCCAGACCTGCGATATTTCTGACATCATGGGCGAGGCGCCCAGCTGCGTGGACCATTGCGGTGCTGACCTGGAGTGCCAGGATGGCACCTGCGTTGCGCCTGCAGCCGTGGAGTGCTCGCCTAGGTGTGGCGACTGCCAGCAATGCAACACCGCGGGTGCTACACCCGTTTGTGTTGACAACTGTGGTGAGAGCCTGGAGTGCCAGAACGGCAAGTGTGTCGCGCCTGCGGCGGTGGAGTGCGCTCCTGCCTGCGGCGATTGTCAGCAATGCGACACCTCTGGTGCAACGCCAACGTGCACGGACAACTGCAGCGGCGACACACTTTGCGTGAACGGCGCCTGTGTGCAGCCCGCCGACCCGTGCGCGGGTGTCTGCTCTTCGTGTCAGCGTTGCGATACCGCCCATGGCGTACCCTTCTGCGTTGACAGTTGCCTGGCGGGGCTGAGCTGCGATACCACCGCCCATGTCTGCCGTCCACTGAGTGGTACCGCTTTCGATCACTCCACCCTTGCGGCTCTGCAAACAGACTTCACCCTCGATCTCACAGGCCTGCAACAGATCACAGCCACCTGCCTGAACTGCCATCTCCAGGCGGGACAGGAGATGCTCGGAAGCGCCCATTGGACGTGGACGGGGCCCACACCCAACGTCGCCGGTCACGAAAGCGACACCAACGTGGGCAAGGTCAACCTCGTCACAACAACTTCTGCATTGCCATCCCTGCCAACGAGAAGCGCTGTAGCCAGTGCCACGCTGGGTATGGCTATAACGACAGCACCTTCGACTTCACCAGCACCGCCAACATGGATTGCCTCGTTTGTCACGCCAGCGCCAAATACGTCAAGGCACCCAAGACTGGGGGCCTGCCCGACGAAACCACCATGACCGTCGCCGAACTGAAGGCCGCCGCCCAGAGCGTGGGCACCCCCACGCGTGAGGCCTGTGGGCGTTGCCACTTTGGTGCTGGCGGCGGAGATAACGTCAAGAAGGGTGATCTCGGCTCAGCCATGCTCACCCCCACGCCAGCCGCCGACGTGCAT
>JAFCZD010000995.1 GCA_019314525.1 Deltaproteobacteria bacterium | reverse complement strand
CTGTTTGACACGTTGAATCCAGGGAAGCCCTGTGCGCCCCTTCCCCATCCCCTTTAAGTCTGCGTTTGCCCAGCTTTCACCGACAACGTTTGCAAGGGTGAAGACACTGAGGACTGTCAGGGTAACTCGGCCTCTGATAGTGCGCAGGGCGCTCCTTGCGTGTTCCATATGCATACCCCAGAGCAACATGTGTGCCTGCTTGAGGAGTAGTTTTGACCACGCGGCAACCATCTACCCGAGATGCGCTGCTTTGGGTACCATCATGCTATGAAACCTGATTCCACATGGATAATCGGCGCTCTCACTTCCTTGCTTCTATTCTCGGCTTGCGGTGACGATGCGACACGAGCGGACATCGGCCCTGCGTCTGACGCCAACGTCGACCGCTCCACTCAGCCACGAGACGGAACCCCTCGGGAAGACGGCGAACCACTCGTGGACAGCGGGTCTTCTGAGAGAGATGGGGCGTTGACTGACGCAGCACCCGCCGACGCCGCCGCCCCCGATGTTGCCCAAGACGCCGGACTTGCGGATACGTCGACCCCCGCCGACGCCACAGTCGACTCCCTCACGCCCGACATCGTGCCCGCTGACACCAGCGTGGACACGCAGGCGCCACCGGTGGCGTGGGTCGATGTGGTGAGCACCAAGGCCGGCACCCCAGGCCGGTTCAGCCCCCTCGACAACGACGAGGACCCCAACGGGGACCTGCTCTCCTTGCTCAGCGTTGGCACCCCCAACCACGGCAACGTCACCGCCAACACCGACAGCAGCGTGAGTTACACACCCGCCGCCGGCTTTCGTGGCATCGACTTCTTCGACTACCGCGTCACCGACAACCTTGCGGGCAACGACGTGGGGGCCGTGGCCGTGGCCGTCGACTCCATCGAGAGCGTGCTTGAAGGCACGGGCTCGGCGGGCATCGTGCGCCTCGCAGACGACGCCATGCTGAGCGTGCACGAGTACTACTCGGCTGCCAGATCCTTTCGGGTGAGGAAGCTCGACGCCGGCGGGACCATGCAGTGGGAAAAGTCAGCAGGTGGCACCGCCGCTGGTATCGACGCCTTCGCCGACGGCTCGTTTTCCATCGCTGGCAATTTTTGGGGCTCTATCACCTTCGACGCTGGCTTGCCGAACGAGCTTCGGCTCGACGCTGTGCAGGCGCGGGACATCCAGGGCTTCGCGGCCCACTTCGGCGCTGACGGCGCGGTGGTCTGGGCCAGGCAATTCGGCGCATCAACCACCTGTGCCGGCTGTGAATACGCCAACGACGTCGCGGCCCTCAGCAACGGCACCACGGTGGTGGTGGGCACCTCGGGCTGGTACGACGACGTCGGCTATGTCGAAGCAGTGGACGGCGCCGGCGTCACAGCGTGGAGGTGGAGGCTCCGAGAAGATAAGGCGGAGGCACACTCCGTGGACGCTCTCTCCGACGACTCCATCGTCGTGGCAATCACGAGCGTAAACGGCCTGCGCCTGATGCGCTTTGCCAGCGACGGCACAGTCCTTTGGACCCGAGAGCTGGAAGCGAGCCGCTCTCGGGTGCGCGCTCTGAGCGACGACCGAATCTTGGTGACGGGGGGGGCCACCATGGGCGCAGTCTTTGGCGCCAACGAGCCCAACGAGACCGTCGTGCACGGCTACGCCTTCCTCGCGCTCTATCAGTCGGATGGTTCCTTGGTGTGGGTAACGAGCATGCGAGCTCCCAGCAGCGCCTCGGCGACGCCCTTGGCGGGCGGTGACTTCTTGTGGGTGGGATCAAACGGCATCTTCGTCAACACCTCACAGGCGAGCTTCACCCCCGGCTTTGGCGAACTCGTCGATCTCATGGTGTGGAGCACCACCTCCTATGTGGCGCGCGTCTCGCCCACGGGCGTCATCCGCTACGTCTCCCGCCTGCCCTTGAAGTGGTGGAGCGGAAAGGCCATGGCGGTAGAGCAGTTCAGCGATGGCAGCGTCGCCTACGGTGGCTTCGTCAAGGGCCTTCAGACCTTCGGAGAGGGTGAGACCCAC
>JAFCZD010000994.1 GCA_019314525.1 Deltaproteobacteria bacterium | reverse complement strand
ACCACCGGGGACACGTAACTCCCTGGCTCAGCTGGCTCCTCACGGCACCGGGTAAGGAACTCCATCGCCTCCCTTCGCGACATCCTTGGGAAATGCGCTCGGCGCTCGACCGCAGAATGGGCCGCAGCAAGCAAGAGGTCACGCCGCGCTGTGCGCAGGCGGATAGAGTCGGCGAGACCAATGGTACCCTCGCTCGTATCGTCGGCCGCAAATCGGAACCGAATAGTATCGGCATTGGGAGTGCGCAAGTTGCGAACGATCTCTGACCGAGACCGACGTTCGAAAGCAACTAGTACGTCGACGAGCTCGTCCATCCTACGAGCGAAGTCGCCAAGCTCTTGATCAGTCACCAAGTCTATTCTGACGGGTCCGCGCTCATGTTCACGTTCGAAGGTAGCTACCCCTGGCCGGCTCGTTTCAACAGTCTGCCAGCCACGAGACGTGAGGTAGCTGCGCACGAGGAATGGATCTGGCATGGAACTCGAGTTCACGTTAGCGCCTCCCCACAACTGAGCCGTTCCATCAGCGTTTGCAGGTTGTCCGGCGAGAAGGGTTGGCTCTTGGGCACATGAATGGTGATGCTGTTGTTGTCAGTATTAGCTGCAGACATGCCTGTTGTCACCACATAGTAAGCACAGCGGCGCATGGCCAGCTCCTGCGCGCTATGAGCGACCCATTCTGTGGAGTCTTGTGGCAGCATGAGAGCAACCAAGATCTTCGGCGTGGCCGCTTGGCGGACCAACTTGTCGTATTGATCCAGCGTCACATTGCACGCGACAGCCTCCTGTTGGTCGCGCCGTTGATCGCTGGTAGCTTTGAGCTGGACATCTAGCTTCGGGGACGCAAGCGTACCACCACCGAGCACGCCCTCGGTGCCGATGGTCATGTCTAGGCAGTCGTCGTCCTGACTCCATGAGCTGACCTTGAAGCCGCAGACTGCTGCCACGGCATGTAGATACGCTCTAGAAAGCTCCTCGCGTCTCTGTTTCTCGGTCATGCGCCCTCCTGGACTCTGATTCTCGCTCGCCTCAGGTGCTACTGCAACCAACTTGTTGAATTATCTCATTCTTGGACGCGCATGGGTGGCCGGTGCCGCGCACTGGTGCCACCCACTGGGCGGACCCCGTCTGTCACGGAATCGCCTCCCAGGCACTTCATGCGGCTAGCCATGCGTTGGAGAGATCCTCCTTTGGACGGGCTGGACTCGCCAAAAGTAGTTCGGGGGTCGGAACCCGCCATATGTGATGCGGGGTTGAGGCCGCCCCCACCTGAAGGCCCATCGGGCCGAAACCTGGGGGCTGGTCCAAATCGCTGGGTTGCAGGGTTCGTAGGATAACACGTGGGGCCGACTCCGTGGTGTTCGGTGTCCGCCCGGAGGGTGGCACCGGTCTCCGGCACCGGCATGACACACAACCGAGTCACCGCCACGTCACCAACATCAATCTTCTGGCTCTTCCACCAACTCGAAACCGGAGGGTTCATCGAGCTTGTAGCGCCGCCCTTGCTTGATCAACGTTCCAAAGACACGCACAGACAAACCGTCTCCATGGGCACGAATTGCTTCAGCGTAGTGGTCCGGTCGCAGGGTCGTTTGCACCCGTATTTGGCCCTCTTCCGGGTCACTCGCCACAATCTCGACGTCCCCCTTGGTACCATCAGTCTCGCGAGTGAGCTTTACCACATAGCCTGTAAGCTCTGCACCACGCGATGGGGTGCTTGCGCGGAGAGAATCCGCTGCGCGCGCGAGCGTGACGAACGCGCCCGCGGTGAGCGCAATGCTATCACGCACGTGAGAAGGCGCTGGCCGCGACGGCGACCAGGCAAAATGCATGCTAAAAGCGCCCTGACCACCTGGAGGAGAGAGTTCCCCAAGGGCCTTGAGAACGGCAGCGAATCGGTAGGACACGTCCCACCTGGAGTAAAAAAAGGAGCGGAGCGCACACCGTTCGTTTTCGTGTCCACCGAGGAGAGAGACCACGAGGCGGTGGCCGAACGAGTTGCACCAGCTCTGGCC
>JAFCZD010000993.1 GCA_019314525.1 Deltaproteobacteria bacterium | reverse complement strand
TTTCACCGGCGACCCGTTGGCCTCGAACTTCGACCAATCGATGGTCACCACCCCTTTGCCCCCCAAAAAGCCGTTCTGGTTGTGGTGAAAATAGACATAACGCAGGTTGAGGTTCCCCTGGGATTGGTCACGAACCGCCGCCGCGTTGCCCCCATCAGCCGCTGAGATGGCGAGGTTCGAGACCTCGACGTGGGTGATGGTGATGTCTTTGCCGAGGTTGAGGAAGAGGCCCTTCCTCTGGCATACGACGTCCTTGAGGTGAGGCCTACCACACACACCGATGATCTCCACGCCAGAGAGCGTGCTCGGGATGACGGCGCATTCGGTGTAGGGCGTACCGTCGTTGACGATCTCGATGCGGTCGCCATTGTTGGCTTGAGAAACGGCCTTCGCGATGCTGTCGACGTGACAGCCTGCTCGGGTGTCTCCCACATGACACACGCGGATCACCGGCCGCCCGTTGAAGGCGCTCAGATCGTTGGCGTCTGTAAAAGGGCAATAGGTTGTGATGGGTGAGCGGCTCGGCGGAAGCAGGCCGCTTGGCGAGCCAAAGTCTGTCTGCGGTGCTGTGTCTGTCTGCGGTGCTGTGTCTGCCTGCTGAGTTGTGTCTGTCTGCTGAGTCGTGTCTGCTTGCTGAGTCGTGTCTGCCTGCTGAGTCGTGTCTGCCTGTTGACCTGTGTCCGTCTGCTGAGTCATGTCGTTGTTGGCTGGTCCGTCAACCCTGACCCCTTGATCACCCAGAGTGCCGCCGTCCGTACTCACCTTCTGATCACCAGCGCTGGTACCATCTTCCAGACCACCTTGGAGGTTTCCTGTGTTGCAGCCTGACATGCCGAAGATGATCTGCAGGACACACAGCGCGCAAAGAACAGGCACCCACAAAGAGCGCGATACGGGTTGGCTTCTGTTGATATTCATCGTGGGCAACTCCTATGGGAGGGAGCTTACCATGTCCAACAACGACCGGATAATCGTGCTCGGGCTAGAAGTCAGGCGTCGGCCCTGTGTCCACACCCATAGGCGCGTCTGAGACGCCTGCGTCTGTGGTTGGTGGATCGTAGTTCTTGCAGACTTCAGGGCCCACCTCCAGGCTGCTGATATACGAAGCGTCGTTTGGAGCACAACCTCGTTGCATGACGTAGCAATCACCGCCCTCATCCCGAAGGAACTGCGTCACCATTATGGGGTTGAGGCCAACGCAGAAAGGGGGACAACGAATGCTGGGAAGATAGTAGGGTGGACCCAAATTCGGCCCAATAGTGCAGACCACCAGCGTTCCACGTGGTACGCGGAAGCCGTGGCACCAATGATTTGGATCTTGAGTATTGCAGCGTGAGTACCCAGCAGGCAATAGACCGCAAAAGACCTCACAGTCACCCACGGCCCGGCAGCCTATCTGATAGTCCTCGCCAAACGTATCGTTGCAGCTGTAGCAACCGTAGTCCGCCGAGTAGACGCACTCCGACGGAAGCTCGGCTAGGTCGTCGTCGCTGCAGCTTCCGAGGAGCGGAAGAGCCAAGACGCTAACGATTCGAAGGAGTCGAAACATGGCTCCATCCTAGAGTGCTGTGACATGATAGACCAATCCTGCGTGTTCAAGAGCCTGACCATTGCAGCTTCTTCCATCGTACCATTTCGCGGTAGCCGAGCAGCGACCACGCAGTCAATTCCACCCACGCCGCGACACCACACGGCGCGACACCTCACACCACCACACGGCGCGACACCAGACTTGCGCCGCGGCCAACGTGCGCAGAGCGATCCTACTAAGCCAGCTCGTCCGAATCGACGCTCACCGGCGCCCCCAGAAACCCACCCCGGCCGACCCTTGCAGTACAAGCACATGGCTGGGCAAAAAACGTAGCGGCTCGATGCCAACCGCGAGCATGCGCTCGGCCAAATCGCTCAACACCTCCTGGGTCTCTGCTGAAGAGAGCAGCCCCATTAACCGCGCCTCATCACAGTTGAGCGAGCGCATCACGGGCCGTGGCTCTCCTTTGCTGAAAGCCCGCACACCACAGCAATCCCACAACGAGATGTAATTGCGACGCCTCTCGAGCACAGGCTCACCATCAGCGCTACAGATGCCTTCGTGGCTGCGGTAGCGGGAAGGGTCAAAGAGCGAGTCGTCAAGCTGCGCACGATGACCCGTCTGATAGATGGCCCTGGGCAGGATCGTACTGATCCCATGTTGGAGCAGCCACAACGCCATTCCCACCTCTTCGAAGGGGCTGTTGAACCCATGGGCGAGCACACGAAACGCCTCCCCGCCGAAAGCCGCCGTCGCGGGACGCTCACCCACACGGGAGACCTTCCACACCAACCTCAGGTTATCCTTACTGGTGGTGAGGAAGCTCTCGTGGTTTTCCCAGAGGCGAATCTGTGGGGTCGTACGCCAACGCTCGGGCAAGAAGAGATCAAAGGCGTCAGGCTCGTGGCCAACAACCCATAATTTACCGCCTGTACTCTCCGTGCGACCCATCAGATAAGGCACACCGAAGACCTCATGGGAGGTCAGGTAGTCGGGCAATTCTGCATCTGATGCCAGGTCAGCTGCGCCGAGCAAGACACGCTGCTGTCGGTCGTAGGCCTCGTGGCGGCGGCACGTCAGAGCGAGTTGATGCTCATGGGTGCGCTCCAGCAGTTCGTAGTCTACCAACCCGTAGTCGATGTCCTCGAGGTGACCTGAGCCATGCACGGCCAGCTTCTCGGGGTCGAGGATGACGTGCTGTGGCTTGCTGTCGAGCACACGATAGCCAATCTCGGCAAGCTCCCTGGCGGCGTGGGTCATCAAGGCGAAGGCATCCTGCTCGCCGATCAGCCCCTGACGATAAGCCTCCCAGGCGTCGATCCCTGGCAGCCATTGATAGACCATCACATAGCGGCGCAAGATATCGAGGGCGACGCCTGGGTGCTGTTCAACCTTGCGCGCCATGCGCCAC
>JAFCZD010000992.1 GCA_019314525.1 Deltaproteobacteria bacterium | reverse complement strand
AACCAACCCTATTACGCCGACGCCAACGCTGTCGCCCAAGCGCTCCTGGGTGTCTCTATGCGCGGCAACATCCGTGGTGATAGGGTCGTCGGTCTCTCTCCACGTGCCCACAAGGCTGGTGTGAAACCCAACCACCTCTTGACCACAGGCCTAGAGCACCTCTACGAGGGGATCACCATCGCCACCATCAACCCCAACCAGCAGCTCAAACCACTCATCTATGGTTCGGCCAACAACCTGGTGGCTGCCTTCTACGACAAGAAGGGGCGACGCGCGATCCTCGATGGGGGGTTCACACGTCTGTTCTTGAAGTGGGATACCGCGGGTACCGCGCGCTACGTGAAAAACGCTGCAGCGTGGCTCGTCAACGTGGAGCGCTTCAACAAGCAAGTGGTCGCGCGCGTCGGGGTGAAGTAGCCGGCGCGCAAAGAAGCGCTCAACCCGCCGTCATAGCCCCCACCTCTAGCTCGCCAAAGACCGCCCACGCAGCCTCCCAGAGGGCCGTGTCGGCCAACTTCGAGGGATGGGGTGCGCCTTCACCCGAAACCTGCAGGTAGCAGCTGAAGGGGCCCACGGTGCCACCCTCCACGGGAAGCTCGTGGCTTTGCTGCTGCCAAAACACGCCTACGTTGTATTGGTGCCCCAGAGGTATCGGCCCCCCTGAGGGCGCCGCTCCACGAAACGCCGCGGCAAAGTCCGCGCTCCCGCTGGCCTTGAGGGCGCGCTCCAACGTGCCCGCGTCACGCACCAGGTCCCCAGTGAGCGAAAGACCTGGCACCACGGAGATGAGCTCAATTTGCGCCTTCCCGAGACAGATCGCCCCTGGCCACTTTAGCAGCTCTCGTTGCTCGAGGGCATACACGAGGGCTATGGCGTCATCACGCGTGCCCTCCCCTTGCTTTGGTCCGATAAAGAGATCGATGGCGGTGATCATCGGCTTGTCCAGCTCGAGCGCAGCAGATAATCGATAATCTGCTGCCCACGATCAGGCCAGATGCGATGAGGTTGCTCCATCAGCTCCTCAGCCAGGAGCTCGGCCTCCTCAGCGTTGCAACGCTCGCTCTTCTCAGCGCGCCGAAAAACCTCCAACGCGCGCTGGAAAATACCATGCTCGGGTTCACGCTGCAGATGCGCTTCGATGGCCGGATCATGCTCGAACCAGCCGTACTGCTCATTGGCACAGTTGACGATGCCCATACGATTGGCGAGGAAATCAGGCACATAAAGCACGCCACGCTCTTTGAGGGCCCGGCCATCCCGCGTCGAAAGCTCGAGCTGGTTATTGGCCGCACCGCAGATCACCTTGGCCTTGATGGCGGGGATGGTGCGTGGGTTGAGGATCGCACCCGTGGCGTTGGGTACGAGCACGTCTGCCTCCTCGAAGAGGATCCTCTCGTCATCGAGAACGACCACCTGCAGCTCGAGGGGCGCCCCAGGATAATGCTCGTGCACCTTGTTGATGACCTCCTGCTCGATATCACAGCCGATGATGCGCGAGACGTGGCGTTCGAGGAGGTCGCCGATCATGGCGATAGCCACATTGCCCAGGCCCTGCATGGCCACAGTCTTACCAGCCAACGTGCCCAGACCGAGGTGGTGTAGAGCAGCCTCCATGCCCACCACGACGCCTGTGGCGGTGAGGGCGCTGGGGTTTCCGCTGCCACCCATGGAGTTGGGGATACAGGTGGTGTGCCGCGAGGTGGTGAAGATCTGCGCCATATCTGGCGGCGTGGTGCCCACATCTTCTGCGGTGACATAGAGGCCGCGCAAACCGGACATCATGCGCCCGTAGTCACGGTAGACCTGGCCACGCAGCTCGGGATTCTTGTGATTAGCATCGGCGCGACGCGCGATCACGCCTTTGCCACCTCCCCACCAGAGCCCGGCGAGGGCACACTTCTGCCCCATACCACGGCTGAGACGCAGGCCATCGCGAACAAAGTCGGCGACGGTCTCATAGCGCCAGAAGCGCGTACCACCCGCCGCCTGGCCCCGGCGCGTCTTGTGAATGAAGGC
>JAFCZD010000327.1 GCA_019314525.1 Deltaproteobacteria bacterium | reverse complement strand
CCCTAGGATAGCGTCGAGCAGGACTAAGCGGCCTCGCCATGCCGCAGCTGGATGCACCAACGGCGATATTCAAAAACAAGCTCCCCTCGACCATGGGACACTTCACGCAATCTCCTGAGGGCCTGGGTTGTCTTGGCGGTCATCTCACCGTTGTTCAGCGCCTCGCGCAGCTCGTAGCGCAGCCGGAAGAGCTCTAACGTCAGCGTGTCATCGTGCATTTTACCTCCAAGCCATGTGGTGCGATTTGCATCATTCAACACCTGCAGAACACTCCAAGTGCAACTATGATGCCGCAACCTCGAAGATTCGTGGTCCCTAGAATGACGCGGGTTTGCGTACAAGGGCTTACCTCAACCCCGACAGCCTTGTCGTCGTCACCGTAGCCCCTACATCACCCCTGCCTGTGCTCAACTCTACGACCTTGGCTCCACCCTCTCCTCACCCAGCTACCCCTCCTCATGGCTGTTGCCTTTGCCAACGTCCTTTAGACTCCCCTCCAAAAAAACAGAATAAAATCCGTAACGTCTCCTCCAGGCCCGCTTTCTGCATGGCGGCAGCCAGCATTCATTGCAATATAGACAGACACCAGCACCAGAGCGTGCCCGTCGCTATCCTTGTGAGATTTGACAATGGAACAAGTCGCCGCCCTATCTGAACGCATCCGAAGCCTGAAACAGGTCGCCGCATCCATGCGTGAGGGTGCCATTCATACCGCACTGATCCCCGAGATCGACAAGGTGCTCGCGCTCCCCGATGGGTTGACTGGACGCACCCTTGGTGAGCTCGAAGCGGTCTCTCGACAAATCAGAGAGTACGAGCAGACCTTCGACGCGCTGGGCTACACGCTGCTCGATCAGCTCATGCCGAGCACAAGCGTCTCGTCTGTCTTTCGGGTCGTGCAAGCCAAAGACAGCTTTCGCCACGCCCTGCGCCTCAAGGTCGGGCAGTCCATCGCGCTCCCTACGGGGGGCGAGGTGACCATCGATCATGCGCTGGTCGAGGCCTTGACCAGCTACGGGCTCTCCATCGGCACGCCCCCCATCACCGACACCATGCGCAAGCTCGTGGCCCGAACCATCTTCGGCCGCGACGTAGAGCACCTCACCGACTTCGTGGAGGTTCTCGACCCACCCGACCCCGCCTCAGGGCTGCCCGTCTCGCTGCAGCATCATCAGCTGCTCAAGTTGCTGCAACTGCTACGCGAGCTGATCTACAGCAGCATGCACTACAACACCATCGCTGAAGAGCAGGCGTTCCTGCGCGATGCCACCGAGTTCATCAACTTCGAGGGTGGACGGCTGTTCAACCGTGTGGTGATCACTGAGAGCCCAAAACGGGTGATCACCCTGGTGGAGCGCTATCTCTTCGACAAATTCGGCCCCCAAGGCGAGACCCCCGTTCATGTGGTGGAGGGCGTCGACGCCCTCGGGCCAGGCTTGATCGCGGCGATGCAGGCAGAGCCCAATAAGGTCTTTGTGGCGCGCATCACCCGCCTGCCCCATCA
This sequence comes from Deltaproteobacteria bacterium, assembly GCA_019314525.1. Taxonomy (GTDB): domain Bacteria; phylum Myxococcota_A; class Polyangia; genus JAFCZD01. The sequence goes on along the minus strand of JAFCZD010000327.1, from coordinate 8,310 downwards.
CCTGCTGGACACCGCAGACAGTGATCGCGCCTGGCTCAGCGTCATCGGCCGGCTGCTGCTCATCGATTGCTCGGGGCGCGCACGACAATCCAATACCACCATCATCTACACGCTCTTTCCCCACGTCGCAGCAACGTTGCGTAATATCCAAACCAGCTTCGCCGGACGGCCCGCCAACACCCAGCTGGCTCTGCGCCAGGTCCTTGAGCATTTTTCCCCCGATACCTTGGCAGGCATCGGGCGCTCCCTAAGTGCGCGCTTGACCTTGATGGAGGCAGAGGGCGCCTTGGGCGCCGACATCGATCAGATCCGCGCCCAGGAGTGGACACGCACGGCGCTCTTCGACTACCTCGTGCTGAAGAAGGTGCACCGCCTGGTCGCCTTCCTCGAGCGCGTCGCCCGTAGCGCCGCTGATGAAGCCTCTGCGCCTCCGAGAGACATCGCCCGGGACGTCGCCGATGGGTGGATGCGGTATTTTTATCCTGCGCTGCCGCGCGACGTCTACCGCGCTACCGTCGTGCCGGGGGGTGGGCGGGGCGCCTTGACCTTGCTCGGCGAGCACCACCGCGAACGCACGCGGGCGCTGATGCAACGCTTTCGCGAGGAGTCCCTCTCCACTTGCCGAGAACGCATCAGCCAGCTCAAGCGGGATCTGGCGATCCCCGCTGCGAGCAGCGACGAGATTGAGGCCGCGATCAAACAATCGCAGCTGCGGGCGCTCTCCCCGGCTCAGTGGAAGGTCAGCGACCACGACACCTCTCTGACGGGACACCTCGCGCGCACGATGGTCTATCGCGCCGCCGACACAGCAGAGCGCATCGCCGACCGCACGCGGGATAGCGTCGAGCGGGCCGCTTTCAGCAACGTCACCGGCGCCGCTCGTGCCATGGTGAAACGGGCACTGGACAAGCGCGGCTTTGGCGCGTTGCACAGCAGGCTCGACGACCAACTCGGAGGCCGCCTCGACAAGGCTGACCGTCGACTGCGAGACGTGCTCAGCCCCATGCAGGAACGCATCCGCCAAGCCCAGCGCTCTATCGCAAACATCAAAGGCGAGCTTGACCCGATTTCCGTGGGCGAAATCGACGCCATGCTCAACGTCATCGATCAGGGCCACTTCTACCCAACCCTGATCCTGCCCGCCATGAGCTGGACCTACCACGACGTCTTCCCAGAAAAGGACTTCCCAGCAACGGGCACCATCCACATCCCGCTCAACGACCATAAGGAGATGGACCCCCTCGCCTTGCTCTCGCGCCTCGAGCAGCTGCGCTACCTCTTCCGCCCTGTACCAGAAGTCTTCGAGCTCATCTGCCAGAGCGTGTTGATCGTGTTGAACACCCCGCATAACCCAACAGGGGTGGTTTACCGGCGCCAAACGGTGCTTCAACTGCTGCAGATCGCCTCCACCTATGGCGTGACGGTGCTCGACGACAACGCCTACCACAAGATCGTCACCAGCGCGCAGAAGGCCCAAGAGGGAGACGCTTGCGTCGCCGAGATTTACGAGACGTACCGCAGCCAGTTCACCCAACCCGTGCGCTTGGTCACCGTGGGTGCCACCACCAAGGGCCTCGAAGGCGCTGGCGATCGCACCGGACTCTTACACGCCAACGATCCCGAGATCGTCGATTTCGTCGAGGAGGGGGCCTCAGAGCCACACCTGCTCTCACTCTACCTGACAAAGCTCAAGCTCGAGAGCGGTCTGGCCGCCAAGCGCTACACCCGCGACGTCGAGGGTCTCGCGGTTGAAATCCTCGACCCCACAGGCACGGGAATCGCACCGTGGCAGCGCCTCCGTGCGCTCTTGACTGAACAGCTAAGCGCTCTCAAGGAAGACGACTTCCCTGTGGCGGTCTTCGAGACGCTGCTCGAGGGCTATGAACGCCTCCTGCGCCTGCGCCAACGCGGCGCCAGCATCCGGCACCTCTCCACAGGCATCAGCGAGTTGATGCGCGACCTCAAACATCTACGCCTCGAGCGGCAGCTGCGCACGGATATTCAGCAGCGGGTAGACCAATGCCGGATGGCACTCTTGCGTGCGGGCGGCCAAGACCCAGACCCCAGCGCCGCAAGCCACCTTGGCAAGCTGATCAAACGCAAACGCAACGCCTTGCAGTTCATCACGCCACAAGGCGCCTTCTACTGCTGTGTGCGCCTCTGTGATCCCGACGACCTGCGAGGCCTGCAAGAGTTCCTCGAGGCCATCGCGGGAGCTCGTGGCATCGACTTCACCGCCGCAGGCATGGGCTATGTGCGCATCTCCCTAGGCGGCCGCCTGGCAGGCGACCCCAAGAGCTATAACCGTCTCGGTCAAACCATCGAGGTCTGCGCGCGCCTGCTCAAAGAGTATTGGGAGCGCTTCGAGGGACTTGGCCGAGACAGCAAGCGGCTACCAGAGATCTTCTGCGAGGCTGGAGAGGATCCGCTTGCCCGAGCCATCTCGGACCTCGAGCCACTGCTAGCCCTCCGCGATCCGAAGGAGCTCGCGGAGCAGGGCTTCGCCCTCGAGCCCAGCGAGCGCGGCATCGTCTACAGCATCGAAGAGGGCCGCTCCGTCGCGGACAAGGTCTTCGTCACGGCCTCCACCGTTTGCGAGACAGTGGATGAGCTGCTGCAAAGCCAGACGTTTCGGGTGCTCTATCGGCGCCTCCTCCGCAAAGTTTATGCGCAGGATCTACGCCTCGCCGAGCTGAGCTACGAGCAGGTGGAGAACCAATACGGCCCCCTCGCCTGCCGCCTAGCCTACCATGACCGTCAGCGCATCGCCCCGGTCTTCTCAGACCTGCTGCTGCAAATCTACCGCGCGTGGCATAGCGCCAGCACCGTCAAGACGCTCACCGCGCGTTTACAAGCGCCCAGCCATCAACAGAAGACCGCCGCGCTTCAGGGCATCAACAGAAGACTCAACGAGCTGATCAACGAGTTGCTTTACGCGTTTCGTGTCACGCCGACACAGATCACGGCCACCAGCACCTTCGAGGTGGGCTACGAGCTGCTCGACGCCGTGACACCTCACCCAGGCTTGCCCGACTACCTCAAGCAGGTGATCACCGGAGCTGAGCTGGCTGGGGCGACCACGCCCCTGTGTCCAGACCCCCGCGTCAAGACGGGCGCCGTCAAGCGCGTGGCGGATCATCGCTATGGGTTCATTCGGCGCGACCAACCCCAACCCGAGCCTGATCAAGCCAGCACGATAGAAACCGCTCCAGAGACCCCAGGGCTGGAAGATGCGCGCGTGGAGGGCCTAGGGGTGCAAGCCGAGACCGCGAGCGCTCCGGAGCTGGCCTTCTTCCAGCGGCGCTTGGCTCAATTCCCTGCCCATCAACGTCTCACAGACTACGTCTCTCGAGCGGTGCAGGTTGGGCCCTTTCGCCTCTTGCTCGTCATTCACAAATCCTACTTCCACCTCACGAGTGATGAGCTGCGCCTCTTTCCGCAGATCGAAGCGGTGCAGCTGCGTGAAAACCTCCAAGAGCTGGCCTGGGACGGCGTCTTGCTCTTCGGTGTGCCCAGCAAGTTGATGGGCGATGGCTACAAGACAGGCTACATCATCGACCGCTATCAGGACGGCTCCCTCCTGCCCACGGCGTGGGTGGCCCGGGAGGACGCCACCGACTACACGGGCTTTTTAAAGAAGTCGCTGCTCACCCTGCACAACGAACGAGTCAAGGCCCTCGGGGGCATGCCCGTGCATGGTGCCATGGTCACCATCACCTTTAAAAATGGGCTGCGAAAAACGCTGGTCTTCTCAGCAGACAGCGGCACCGGCAAGTCCGAGACCATCACAGCGATGATGGAGCAAATGAGCAGCGGCGGACAGCTCGCCGTCGACCTCGAGCGCGTGGACATCCTCGCTGGCGATATGCTCTCGCTCTGGCGCGGGGTTGATGAGCAGATCTACGCCTTTGGCACCGAGACCGGTGACTTCATGCGCCTCACGGATATCACCGAGAGCTGGCAGCTACGCTTTCGTGATCTGCTGCAGCGAGGCAGCTACTCCAACCTCGACTACGCGAAGAACCCACGGGTCACCATCCCCGGGATCTGCGACCGCCAGCGCGTCTTGAGTCCCACCCGCATCAACGGCTTCTTCTACATCAACAACTACGCCGCATCCGGGAGCAGCTCGGTGGAGATCATCGAAGACCCACACCAGCTGCTCAAGCAAGTGCTGGTGCGTGGGCTACGCAAGAACAAAGGTACAAGCGGCGACCAGCCAAGCCTGCGCGCAGGCTTGGAGCAGGCTGGCGAGCACGGCATCGTCACCCGCTTTCGTTATGCCCTCGACGAGCTGCTCACCTGGTGCACCGTCCAACGCGAGGGTCGCGAACACACCTGCCTTGTTTTTCGAGATGGCGCCACGGATGTCTACATCGCTCGCGAGGTCGTGGCCTTGGCGTTCAAAGGTCGCATGCTCTCCCCAAGGCCCGGCGCTCCCAAGGTGACGATCAGCGGCGTCGACCACGACGTGATGGAGAACGTCTTCTGGCTGCTCTGCGGCAACCAGCGCGTGCTGCTCGACAGAGAGGCCTATGACCAGGTCTATGAGCCCCTCGTCTCGACCTTCTGTGGCAACCCCTTCGTCGACCCCACAGGTATGGAGCAAACCCTGGGTGTCTTCGCTGAGACCCTCCGCCAAGGGAAGATCCACACGGGCGTGATCAAAACCCAGCTCGCGCGCGTGGGCTATGAACACTCAGGGCCAGCCAAGGCCGCTGAAGACATCGTCGATTTCCTCACCGAGGACGAAGAGGTCAACGCCCGCTTCCAGCGCAACAAGAATAAGGTGCGGCGCGCCATGGAGGCAGCCTACGGCGGGCTCATCGCCAGGGGCACGCCTCTGCCCGTGGAGCTCGAAGGGTACAACCTACTCTTGCTCGAAGAGCATGAGAGCACCCACGTCGAGTTCATCGACCAGCAGAACGAGACCTTCACCCTGAGCACTCCCTACTATCGATTCACGGCCCCGCCCGTGAACCGAGAGGCGACCACCCCCTTCCGGCCGGCCATCGCCCTGCCCCGACACATCGAAGCCATCGTCGACATCTGCGACAGCGTCCAGATCGACCTGCCCCTCCAGGAACTCGAGGTGGAGCTGGCGGTCTATGGCGCCCTGCGTTATTGGAACACTATCGAGGAGTTCACCTATCAGGTGCTGCTCGTAAATGGAGTGGTAGACCTCGGCTCCTCCGACGCGGAGCTTGCTCGCTTAGCTTGCTCGCTTTCCCTTTGAGGTGCATAAAGCGCGGCACGTCGCCGAGCGCCTGGCTGCTCAGCTATCCAACGGGCGGGGCTGAACCACACAGCAGTGCTGCTCGTCGGAAGGAGGCATTGATGCTCCGAGTAAATTCCATGGGCATTTGGATCATGAGCTTGGCCCTCGCAATGATGCTCTCTACGAGCTGTGAAGGCATGCTCCGCGGCAACACAGACGTCGACAGCGTCAGGCCCCTAGTAGAGTTCAGTCTCACAGACGGAGCGACTGGGGCCGACCTCGCCCCCCGTGACGCTGGGCCCAGGCACGACGGACGCCTGCCTGGGCTGGATTCCACCAGCCTCGACTCCACCCCTTTGGCCGATCAGGGTGGTGCCGTCATCCCAGGGAACTGGCAGCAGATCGCCGCTGGCACCTTCGAGATGGGTTCGCCCGTCGAAGGCAACAGCGCCGAGACCACACACCCTGTGGCACAGAAAGCACCAAACGCCCTGGGGCTCTACGATATGGCAGGCAACGTCTTCGAGTGGTGCAATGACTGGTTCGCGGACTACCCCACCAGCAATATCACAGACCCGAGCGGGCCAACATCAGGCTCGGCTACTCGCATCCAGCGTGGCGGAAGCTGGAAGAGAGCTTCACCAGCGACGCGCGCCGCCAGCCACAACCGCTACTGGCCAGACTATCGCAGCTGGGACATCGGCTTCCGCTGCGCCCGCACCCTAACGCCCTAGCAGCTGCGAGCATCCAGAACACGAGTCTTCGCCTGGCTCTTCTTTCTGGCGCGGCTCTCTGGGGCTTGCCAAGCGGCCCAATGACGCCATAATTAAATGAGCCATATGAGCCAACTTCTATTTGAGTGGGATAAACGGAAGAGTGTCGCCAATCAACGGAAACATGGCGTATCCTTCGAGGAGGCCAAGACTGTCTTCTTTGATGAGGATGCGCTGGAATACCCTGACCCAGGGCACTCCAGCGATGAGGATAGATTTCTGATGGTTGGACGAAGTTTCCAGCTCCGAGTCTTGCTCGTGTGCCACTGCTATCGCGCGGAGGAGTCCACGATTCGCATTATTTCCGCACGCAAGGCGACACGGCGGGAGCGCCAAGCTCACGCAGGAGGCACAGGCTGATGAAGAAAGAATATGACCTCTCGAAGCTCAAAGGCCAAAAGAACCCGTACGCCAGCCAACTAAAGAAACAGATCACCATTCGGCTGGGCACAGACGTCATCAGCTACTTCAAAGAGCTCGCCGTCGAGACCGGTATGCCCTACCAAAACCTGATCAACCTCTACTTGCGTGACTGCGTCGTTTCAGAGAAGAAACCCCACCTCAAGTGGACTCGCTAGCCGGCCCTCAACCACCCGAAGTTTGCAGTGTGCGATGTTTTCCGAACATGCCCAGAATGACGGCTGAGCGTCCCGGATTTCCGGAGGAGGCGTGAACACGCGCGATCAGCGTGGAGGCAGACACCTGTCGAGGCGGTTGAAGTAGCTGCATCGTGCGTTGAGCGTCAACGTCAGGTCATCTCCGCCCAACGGACCTTCGAGACTCCCACGCCAGTACCAGTTCCGGCCAGCGTCGGTGGAGAAACGCAACTTGAACTTGTAGTCGCCATCTGGGTAAGGCGAAAAACCGCCACCGTCACAGAACTGAGTGAAGGGAAAAAACGTGTAAACAAAATCGTTGCCAACCTGCGTCGCGAACTCCACTGGCATGCCCGCCCACTGGCTTGGCTCACCTTCTTCGCTCAGGTTGGAGTACACCTCGGTGCGGATGATGGCCGCGGCGCCCGCGAGGGACGTCTTGTCCACATAGGAGCGGTCGGTGATACCTGGCACATAGACGCGCACAGCGCGCTCAGAGTACGAACTCAAGCTCACGCCGTGACTCACACACCCCGTGGATGTTGACAAGTCTGCGTTGAAGAATCCGCTCCTGTAGCTCTCGTTCGAGGGCAAATACGAGCCGAAGCCGCCAGCCCACGTCACATGGTAGCGCGTTGGCGTCAGTGAATAGTTCTTGCCATCGCGGCTATCCCAACGCATTGCTCCGCCCTCGCCCTCAGCCCGGATCCAATAGTGCAAGGGCACGCCATTTTTCAGCAGCTCAGCGGGGATTGTTGCCTTCCATTGTGAGTTGCTGTGGTGGGGACCGGCGAAGTCCACGTCAGCGCTCATGACGACGCGTTGAGGCGCCCCTTGGCCTACCGCCTGAACAAAGAGCGCCACGCTCTTGGCCGCGCCCATAGGGTGAGTCTGGGTGTAAACGCCCAGCGGTTGCTCGGCGGGCGCCAAGTCTGCAGGGATGTAGTTGCCAGCCACGCGCAGGTGCGTATCGCCCACCCAGCCCAACGCTGGGGCAGCGCGCACCTCGAAGCGAAAATTCTCGCCGTTGTTGGTCATCCAATACGTGCCCGAAGAGCTGGGCACCGTGGCATAAACCGCAAACTCCACCGTCGCCTCATGATCAAAGCGCCCAAGCTCGACGATATATACCTCATGGTTTTCAGTGCTGCACAAGCGCGCGCCTTTCACGTCCGATTGCGTCGCCCAGCCGTCAGTGGTCATGCGCACCGTCGGCGCGGATCCCTCTTTGCGCAAGGCGAGCACCACAGAGAGCGCATCGCCCGGTCGCGGATAGGCGGGCGCGAGATACGCAGCGGTCTGATAGAAGGCGCCGGTGCGGCCCTCATAACGATGTGCACTCTGCCCTTGTAGTGCAGCTGGCAACATGGGGCAAAGGTCCATGGGCACCACGGAGACCTCGTGGGTTTGCGTTGACACAGGGTCAACAGGTTCAACAGCGCAGCTCACGAGCAGGGCGCTGACCATTGCAACGTTAGTCATTTTGAACATGGCAGAGTTCCTCAATCCAATCTGCCCTCCACCTAGGCAGCATCCGTACCAAGTGCTTTGCCCGCCGCAGGCGTTGAAATCATAGGGATTCATCGAGAAATATCGTCCATATGGTGCGTATGGCATCATGATGTGTTGATTAGACCGACAAGTCAGCTCGCGCTATCGTTCAAGCCATGAGCAAAGCACCCATCACCACGAGCCTCTGGATGGAAGACCTCGTGCGCGACTA
>JAFCZD010000991.1 GCA_019314525.1 Deltaproteobacteria bacterium | reverse complement strand
ATGCAGCAGCCCGGTATGATGGGCAACCCAATGATGGCCATGATGCAGATGATGCAGGGCATGATGGGCATGGGCGGGCAGATGGCCGTGGATCCCGCTGCGGTGCCTTTTTCCAGCGGCACCATGCCTACGGATATGGACGCGGGTCTGGATGCTGAGATTATTCGCCCCGCGACCCTCGACCAGCTGATCAAGACCCAAGAGGGCGTGGTTACAGGTACGGTGCTCGACCTGCTTTGCCTCACCGAGGACAGCAAGAACGCCCTGGGTGGCATCCCTAAAGGGTGCACCATGACCTTCGCGGGCCCTCCTGGAAAGGGCAAGACGCGCACCGCCCTGGCTGCCTTGGCCATGGTCGCGGTGACGGGCACAAAAGTTGGCTTGGTGGTGGCTGAGGAAGGCTTCCACGATAGCGCAGAGTCAGGCCGTGACGACCTCTGCTCACGGCTGATGAAGATCGGCATGGCTGCGACGAATCTGAAGGAGAAGGCCTTCAAGAAGAAGGTCCTCGAGAATATTTATGTGCTCGAGGCGCCCTACCATAAGCAGCAGAGTTGGGACGACTTCGTCGCGAAATATCGCTATCTCGTGGAGCGTGAGCAGATTGGTTTTGTGGTGATCGACTCTTTGAATACCCTCGATCCCACCAAGAACCGTACCGCTGACAACCTCTCGGCGCTCAAGACCTACAACCACGAAAAGGGCATCACCTGCTTGTGTATTGGTCAGATTCGCGACACAGGGCAGCCTGTGGGTGGTGAGGCGCTCCAGCACACCGCCGATGCCGTCTTCTTGATCGAGGAGATGTCTCTTGGGTCAAAGGACATGGCGGCGCTCTGGGGAGGAAGTTACCGCGAGAAGATCGACGTCATCCAGCCGGTGAAGAGCGTCACCACGCCCACCTTTGGGCATCCGATCCGTCTTGGACGCGATCCAGACACTGGCAGCCTGGTTGTGCACGAGGCCCAGCCCGAAAATTACGCGGTGTTGCCGCCACGGGAGTAGCTCATGGGGGCCGATCGCTTACCGCACCTGGTGGGTGCCCAAGATATCCGCAGTTGGTTCGGCGAGGCCGACTCCTTGACGGCGTTGACCAAAACCCTGGGTCGTGAGGTCGCGTCTCGTGCTTACCTGCAGCAGACTCTCGGCTTGCCCCTGCATTTACAGGTGGTCATCGAGGGCTTGACCAAAGAGCAGGGGGTGGTGCCACGGGACGCGCTGGACTCCATCCCTTTTTACAGCCTCTGTAAAGGGGTCTTCTTGCCGCTCTCTGGTATGCAACCAGAAAAGACCGCCTACCTCTTCGGCATCAAGACCGATGCCCCCCCCGCCGCCAAGGCGAAAGAAGAGCTCCTGGCGGAGTTTTTGGGCAAAAGCATCGGGCTCAGTCTGGTGCAAAAACTGGGCTGTGTCCTTGGTGATCCTTTCTTGGGTTCGGCCTCCACCTTTCGGCGTGACAGCTTGCTGCGGCTCTTGATGACGATGCAGTTTTCTGCACGCAGGCAGCTGCTCGATCGTCTCACCGTCGTAGGTGAGATCGCGGTGCTCTTCTGTGAGCAGGCTAAGGAGTTGCACCAGGAGCCGAAGCTCACGGCCCTCGAAGTTCTCGAGGCCCTGCGCTTCATGCCGAAGCTGAAGCGCTCGTTGAAGTTTGCGCTGCTGCGCACCCTCTACCAACGATGTGGCAAGCTTGAGGCGTATTTTCTGACGCGCTTGATCTTACGCAAGGCAGGCTTTGGCTTTGACTACCAGGGGTCGTTGATCGCCCGCTCTCTCGCTGAACACTATGACGCTGTGCCAGAGCAGGTGGCTCACGCCATGGCGCTCACCGACACCTTCGAGGTGGCGCGTGTCTTGGCAGAGGAGGGCGTGGCGGGCCGTGAGGCCCGCGTTGGCCAGCGGAAGCACCGACGATATCAAGCAATACCCTGTGTGGGTGGAACGCAAATATGACGGCATTCGTTTGATGCTGCACCGCTCCACCGACGATAGAGGCTCGACGCTCTGCGGCGCCTACACAAGAAACCGGGGCGATTGGATCGAGCTCATCACAGGTATGGCGGCCACCCTGCGCATGCTCCCTGCGCGCTCGGCGATTATCGATGGGGAGCTTTACGGCACGGTGCTCACGCCAACAGGCATGGCGCGCCCTGCCACGGTTTACGAGGTGCATGGCTCGCTCCAAGGCGAGCGTGCAGGCGCGGTGAACTTGCGCTTTGCGGCCTTCGACCTGCTCTATATTGAAGGACGCGACCTCACAGAGCTGCCCTTGGCTCAGCGACGCCAGCTCTTGCAGACGTTGATCGGGCCCATCTCCGCCATGCCGCTTCCCATCCCCTTTTCCGTGGCAGAGGGGCAGCTGGCCAAGAGCAAAGAGGACGTTAATCGGCTCTATCAACACTTTCGCGCCCAGGGCTATGAAGGGGTGATCACCAAAGATCTGCAAGGGCCCTACCGACTGGCCGCTCGTGACCCGAACTGGAACAAAAAGAAGCCCGTGGTCACTTTGGACTTGGTGTTGATTGGCGCTGTGCTGGCTGTGACCACCAAAGATCACGCGGGCATGTTTGGCTCCTTTGTCATCGCGGCCAAGCGCGCCGATGG
>JAFCZD010000990.1 GCA_019314525.1 Deltaproteobacteria bacterium | reverse complement strand
CCAGTAAATCACCAACCCTACTCCCCCTCAGCGCAGTCGACTCTGTCCGTGTTTGCATAGAGAAAGCGGTGCTTACGCGTCGCTCGAATTCCCTTGCTGTTGTACTCCGCGCAATAGTTGCTCGTCGATTGGCCAAAGCTGTTGTCCGTGTACTCCATGGCGAAGACAGCTTTTCCTGCGTCGAGGTAGGGTTGCGCATAAGAGATTTCATTATAGCGCGCGGCTTCCTCAATGATGTACCAATCTGAATAGGGCTCCAACGCTTCAACAGCAGAGATATTGTTCTCGAAGGCTGAACCCATGTTTCGGTTATGGGAATCGTCCAAGAGGATCACCGTGTAGTCGATGGAGTCCTGCAGGCTCAGCCCTGGTATCCCGTTGTCCTCCTCCCAGACCTGTAAATCGTCGAATTGGGTCATATCGAACCCCTTGTCCTCACACATATCCAGACGGCGCAGCATGATCGGGATGAGCAGATCCATGCGTCGCAGATCGATCCAGGTCTGGTCATTCCAAGGCAGGTTGATTGGGCCACCGAGGACCTCTTTCGGGAACTCATCATGATCGGGTCGCCAGTGTTCGTCAGTGCCCACATCGAGGTAGCAGGCCACCTTGATGCCCTTGGCATGCAAGGTGTCAACCACGGTCTTGTCATTCTCGAACCCGTCAATATCGTAGAGCGTGACGTCGAATGACGTGTTCAGCGAACCAGTGATCGTCCAGTCCCAGCTGTCATAGGGTTTGGGGTTCCACCATGTCATGGGTGGCCGAGCGGGGCGATTGCCCATCACCTCCACGTCGTCAACGAAGAAGCGAGCGTTCGTTGAGCCTATCTTAGAGCGAAACCAGATCTGGAAGTCGCGGACCATGCCGTACGCGGAGAGATCAATATCCACCTGTCGATAGCCGGGCTGTTCGCCGGTGATCTCTTTGACGATCGTATCTACTGCGTGGTCTGTGTCATCGCGAATGCTGATCTGAAGCAGGTCATCGGCGCCAACACCGCTCGATTTGTACCAGAATCTGAGCCGCACTTCCGTGGCTCCAACGAGATAGATCTTGCGGAAGATCACGCCTGGAATCTCTCCGCTGCTGAACTCAACATGCCGATTTCCTCTATGTGGGGCATCTGTGTCTGTTACTTTGACGGCACCTGCATGGGCCCAAAGATGCCACTCCCAACCCTCTCCCGTGTACCATCCCTCCCACTTGCCATTTTCGAAGCCATCAGACGCAAGTGAACCCATAGTGGGTGGTATTTGGGTGTCCTTCGCCAGGCTCATATCAGCTGAAACCGCTGTGTCCACCACGGGCACGGGGGCATCAGCGACGGGAGATACCCTTGCGTCCGCGGCAGGCGATACTCCAGCATCCGTGTCAAAGGCCCCCACATCATCGGTAGAAGAGTTCATATCATCGGTAGAGAATCTCGCATCACCGCTAGAGCTCGTGTCCTCACTGAAGGGGAGATTTGCCTCAAGCTGTCCGGCGCAGGAACAGACGAAAGTCAGGGCTAGCAAGAGCGTAAGCTCTCTCATCATGTCGGATAACTCCCATGCTTTCCCCATGGATTGAAAGTGCCGACATCAACTCAAATGGCTCAAAGTTTTTTGGAGCGAGGCGGGCCCAGGGTGAGACTTCCACCGGTAATCATGGGTCCAGGTGTCTAGGATCTCACCAAAATGAGATCTATTCAGACCCCCTGCGCAAGTTGATCGTCTCAAAGCAAACGAGCAAACACGCTGAATTCACACTGCTTGGTCCCTGGCACGGGACGTGGCTCTGCCTGCTCGGCATGGCCGCCCATGCGCCACGGTTCAGCGACGCGTGTTCGATACGGCTTCCTCGCAGACGGTCGGCGCCGCACCGAGCACGGCTTTGGCTACCCGGCCCACGTCGAGCAAACTTTTCGCCGCTACCTGACCTGCGGCGTTCGCCCACGGCTTCGGTCGGTTGCGCTGCAAAGACTGCGGCCACGAGCAGCTCGTCGCGTTTTCGTGCAAGGGGCGCGGCCTCTGCCCGAGCTGCCAGGGGCGTCGCATGGCCGAGACCGCCGCGCGGCTGACCGAGGCCTTACTACCAAGCGCATGCTAGCGGCAGGTGGTCTTCACCTTTCCCTTCGCCGTTCGCCTGCGCATGGCCCGCGATCCCAAGGCCCTCTCAGCTGTGCTGCGCTGCTGCAAGCGCGCGCTCTTTACGCAGCTGAGGCGTCGCAGCCGAGCGCTGGGGATCAAAGACGGCCGTCCCGCCGCCATCACGGCGATTCAGGTCTATGGTGGTGCCCTCAACCTCAACGTGCACTTTCACGTGATCACGCCCGATGCGCTCTTCGTCGTCACGGATGACGCGCTACGCATCGAGCACCTTTCGCCACCCACCGACGAAGACATAGACGCCCTGCTCGCGACGGTGAGACGCAAGGTGGAGCGGCTTTTTGAATACGGTCAGCTGGCCGTCGACGAGGTCGCCGTCGAAGTCTCCACCGACGATCGGTGGTGCTACGACCACGATAAGTGATTCGGCCCGCTGGCCCTTCGGATCCTCGGCGACGATTTGGATGCCCCCGAGGGTCTTGCCCACCCGCACAAGCCGCGAAGCTCTGCAAGCACTGCCGCCAGTACCTTGAGAGATCAGGCTTTACCTGGGCGTTGTCGTTCAGCTTGGAGGGCCCCATGCCAGGAAATGGGTCAGTCCGCCACGCGCCTTGTCCTGGGCATCGAAGACGACAACC
>JAFCZD010000326.1 GCA_019314525.1 Deltaproteobacteria bacterium | reverse complement strand
GTGAAGACGAGGTGCTGAAGCGCTGTGATGTGCTCTGGTACAAGCGCCATGTGGACGCCGAGGCGCTGCTGGGGCTGGCGAAGAGCGGGGCCGCTGAAAGAGCATAGTTAGTGCTACCTCATCCATGCCGGTGGAGTAGAGGGTCGTTTGCGCGGGCCCCCAGTAACTCTAGATCCGCTCAGCATGATAGACTGAGGCGTTTCAATCCGTCGGGGAGGTGATGATGGGGCAACCCAGCCACGTTCTACGACGTGCATCTCTGGCCGTAGGTATGTGCGAGTGACCTGTAGCTTCTTTTGGTAAGCTTTCTCATCGGCGAAGCAGGTTTCGAGATCGACTACCAGTGGAAGCCTGGGAAAAAGCAAGCCGTCTTCATTGTAGCGTTGAAAGCTGCTCGCTAATAACCCGGCTCGTAACACGCCTCGGAGCGTTCAATGGCGCGTGCAACACAGCCGAGAAACGGGCAGGCATCGCGACAAAGTGGACGCGTTCAGCCAGGCCGCCGTGCCAATCACCCACGACGATCTTGCGGATTTTGCCCAGAGTTAAGGTTCAGGGAGTGAGTCGTTATTTGATCGTATCACTTGCCGGCCCACTCCAGATTTCGGATGCGATGCGCCAGGGAGGTCGATCTATGGGCAAATTTCAAGGGTTTTTTATGGCACCCAAATTGCTCCAACGCTCTGGTGTTCTGATTCAAACCTTTTGGATCAGGGCACTAACTCACGGAGGACCCATGAAGACCAGCCTGATCGCGATCCTTGGCCTGCTGCCGACCTTGGGGCTTGCCCATGCCCAAACGCCAGGGTACCCGAGCGGTCCGAGGCAGCGAGCCATGGTCCACATAATGCATTCGTCGATGCGACTGAGTGGCACCATCAGCCAGAAGTACACCGGCATACAACACAAGCGAGTCTATCCTTGGCACAAAGCTCCCAAGGCGCTGGCCAACCAATCTGAGCGCAACTTCCTCACAGCAGCCACACTCATCGCGAAATACCACAACCGACTGCCGCTCGATATCAAGACCGCAGATTTCATCAACCGGTTGCTCAATCGCAATACCACGACGAAGATCAACGAACGGGTAGATGCCTCCCACGTAAAGTGGTCGCGGCAGTACAAAGCAACGCGCCAGACATCTCGTGATCGAAATAACCTGTGGTGGACTCGCACCGACGAAGGGCAAGCCATGGCAAAGAGCGACCCGGTGGGTTTCGCGGAGCATTTTCTTCATTTCGCGAACGTGATCGACAATGGCGCTGAGCGCTACCTAGATGCCAACGGCCGAACCTGGCGATTGATGACCGATCTTGCTTTGCTGAAGCTCGGCCGGGCACCCGTGATGTATCCCCTCTTATCGGAGTACGTCAAAGCAACTCCGCGCAGCAACCCGTCTGTCGCCGAGGAAAAGCTCTCCCGCGAAGGGATCCAGCAGGCCTTCCGCAAATGGGCAGCCGATGGTCAGGCGCTCCTCGGCGCGTTGGCCAATACTGAGCGAACGAGACCATCCATGGTAACTTTTCCGCCATGAACAAAGACATCTACACGCCCCGAGTGCTGGACGACGACAAAGCGCTAGAGCATTTCCTCTTCGAGCTGCACGGGTCTTCGACGCGTGCCACCTATAAGGGCGTCGACTTCGAGGCCTTCTATGTCGGCGCACCCAACCTGGCCGCGGCGCTCTTTTTCTCCTTCTGGTATGGGCTGGTCGCTCGCTGGGGCCGTAACCGTCGCGGCACGCACGTCAAGGTGCATTGGCCCGTGCCTATCGACGCCGACTTATATTTGGAGTCGCGCGCCAAGGCGGAGGCCGCGCCTCAGGAAGATCGCCTCGCGTCACGCTTCGTCTGGTCGACTTCGAGCGACCGACGCGTGCGCGAGTACTTCTCCGGCCCCTTGCTCGACACGCTCTTCGAGCTCGCTGAGCACACCGTCGTAACGATAACCGATGCTTTCGTCTCCTTCGGCCCCCTGCCCTACGAACCATCAGAACGCGCGCACTTGCTCTGCTCCCTGATCGACGCACTCCCTCAGCCAGAGGGTGAGCAGGTGCTACCGCCCGAGGAGGTGCCCTATGGGGGCGAGGCAGAGGACCTGGGTAAGATGGTGGTCATCGCCACGTCCGCCCATCGCCGCCAGGTGGATATGTGGCGCGGCAAGCTCAAGGCCTTCGGTGTTGCCTCTACTACCTATGGCTACGATCTGAGTCAGCCTTGGGGATCAGCAACGCCCATGCGTCCCATCGAGCTCAAGGTCTACGAAGCCGACTTGCCGCGGGCTATGGAGCTGCTGCAGAGCACCACCGAAGACACCTCGTTTTGCCATCATTGCGGCGAGCCGGTGGCTGTTACGACGGAGACCTGCCCCAAATGCGACGAAGTCTTGATCGAGGAGCCCCCGCGGGCATGAGCGCAAAGCGCCCGCCCGATCCCTGCCCATGTCGACTCCACGCTGTTTTCGTCTTGAGGGAATGGGGAGCAGGCGACGGGGGTTGTGTGCTCGTAGGAGGACGCATTGCTTCAGGCTTTGGCATGGTTGCAAATCTTCCTCGCGTCTTCGCCGGTGGGGGGCGTTGGGGTAGCGCGGGGGGCTGGTACCTCGGCAGCCGAAGTTCTCCCACACGCGGTCGTGGAGGCCTCCTGGCGCCCATGCGTGCAAATCACGGACTTTGATGACGACCCTCTCTCCGATGACAGCCTCAACGCTTTCGTTCTCTTGCTCAACCCTTGGCCACTGCACCCGACGCAGTGTTGTGCCGCAGTTGCGCGTCAGCGTTCGAGAAAAAGCAGCATGACCACGCCCAAGCATGAAGAAGGAGAGAGCGATGCAGATCCCTTTGAGTGTGCAAATTATCAGTCGTCAGACCAGGCTATCCAAGCGGGTGTTAGACCTGATCGAGGAGAAGGTTCGCTGGCTGCGCGCGTGCTTCGATGAGATCTCCTCACTCCATGTCACCGTGGATCGTCCCCATCGGAGCCATCGCAAGGGCAATGATTTTCGCGTGACGGTGCTACTTTCGGTGCCAGGTAAGACGCTTGTCGCTTCGCGGACGCCCTCCACGAGGAAGAGCGATAAGGTGCCCTATGGCGCGATCGCGGCGGCGTTCCATGCGGTGCATCGAGAGCTTTCGAGTTATCAAGGTCGACGTCGCCTGCCCACTCGTCTCATTAACGCCTCGTAGCTAAACATCACTCACAAAATGCGGAGTGTTCTTCTTGTCCTTCTTGTCCTCCGTGTACTTGGATTTCAACATGCTACCCTGACGGTACCATTCCCAAACTGAAGGATAGTCATGCTCCTGTCTGCGATTCGTTTGAGATCCTTGCTATTTCTACTCTCTTGCTTTGCTCTAGCCTGTGGCGGTGAGAGTGGTGGCGGTGACACTGGTGGCGGTGACACTGGTGGCGGTGACACGGGCAGCGAGGACTCCACTTCAAGCCCTGATGCTGGAGTGCCCCCTGCCGATGCGATGCCCAAGGTGCAGAGGTTTCATACTGCTCCGGACACTTTCGCTATTGCGAACCAAGAATATATCTACTCCGCTCGTGTGGCGTTTGCTGAGCCGAGATATGAACTCCTAAGCGCACCAGAGGGCATGCAAATGGATGCAGCGACCGGTGACGTGCAGTGGGTACCTGGGGAAAGCCAGGGAGGAACCCATCACGTTGTGCTCCGCGCGAGCAATGATGCTGGAGTCTTTGCAGATCAGAGTTATCAACTTGGAGTTGCAGTTCCCCGATCTGTAGCCAGCGCAGAAATCGGTGCCGAAGGAGGTGAGATCAGTGCAGAAGGAATCACGATCCGCTTTCCTGCCGATGCTATTGCAAGTCCTGCAACCTTTACTCTTTCTGTGCTTGAGCAAGCCACACCGCCTTTATGGGACGAGATGCACTTGCTGGGACTGCCATTCATTGTTCAGAGTGACTCAGAACTCACCACGATTTCAGCGATTGCGGCCTATGATGTCGAATTGGCAGGAGGGCGAACTGGCTTTCTTGCGCACGAGGCCCCCAGCGCTCATCTAGCCGCTGCTGCTGTGGAGAGCGTAGTTGTCGTCGATCCCACCAGTAGCGGAATTACACCTGGCGAAATCCAGAGTGACCTCCGTAATAAGCGTAGCCATCTGGTCTTGGATAATTGGTATGCGTGGTCTGATACCACAGTGACCATCACTAGCGACGATGGCATCCACGTACTTTGGGTCCACAAATCGACGCCAGAGCCATCTATCTCAACGATCTCGACACGAATACTCAACAATCTCAAGTCGGCCAGAGCCACGGCCAATGGCAGCATGGGCTGTGACACACCAGAAGAGCTGCGAGTGTACGTTGCCACCTTCTTTGATGACAACCTTGCTGGCACTGAGGTCAATGAGACGGTCTACATCAACAAGCGGGTGACGGATGACCCAGTACTCGAACGAGCAGTTGCCAATCACGAGTACATGCATGCCATCCAAGATCGAATGCTTGGAGCTGATAGGGTTGTGACTTGGTGGAGTTGGTGGACCGAACCGACCGCTGAACACGGAGCAGAAGAGCTGTTCAATTCCAACATCAGTCATCAGACATTCGGAGCCTTAGACAACTCCTTGACACAATATGGGCTCACGGCTCGATTTGATGGAGCGCCGTCCGAGATCTACAAACTCTACATCTACTTTCGCTTTTTACATGAAACGACCAGCTGGCGAGTTTGCGACTTCTTTCGCAGCCAATCCGCCAAGCTTCATGATGACCAGTTCAATGAAGCCATGAACTCATTTGTGGGACCACAGAACTACTCGGAGTCGTTTCGCGATTTTACAGAAGCCTATACATTCTTTCGCGAGCCAGCCTACTTTGGCGACGATGCACCTGGCATTGGCAGTTGGGAGCCCAAAGGGTTCGATTTTGAAGAGGGGGAGAAGAAGCACTTCGCAATTATTCATGGAGGTGTTGGAATCAAAGTGAATCGCTTAGCCAGCGAACCACAGACATTGCTTGTGAGCTTAAGTGGAAGCCTGGTAACCCAAGGAACAGCATTGGGTACCATCCGCGCAGCAAACAATGACATTCTGGGGCATTTCTCATCCGACACAAAGGAAGTCCTCCTAGAAGACATCAGCTCCCCCACTCTCTACATCACGGCAACCCAGGGAAATATGTCACTGCATTCCCAAGCTCAAAGGGTCAACATTTCAGTACGCGAAGTGACGATCATTGTTGAGAATAAGAGCAGCGCTACGACCAGCGAGGATGGCGATTCTATGACTTTCGATGTCAGACTCGCGGCTGATCCAGGGGCTACTCCGATTTCTGTGGATGTAAGAAGTGCAGACAGTACCGAAGGAACACCTGATGTCACTTCGCTTAGCTTCAATGGTGACACTTGGGATGTGCCACAGACCGTCACGATAACAGGCAAGCCCGACGACGAGGTCGATGGAGATGTGGGCTACGGCGTTGAACTCTCCATTACAGAGCCGATGGAATGGGAAGCCACAGAGACCGTCGATTTGATTAATCTAGATGGGGCTGTTGTGCAGTACTCCATGCATCCATCCTACATTGGTGATCGAGGCGGCAGTACGATGAGGGATACAGAAATCCTAGAAACAAGCAATGTGCCAATCACCATTCGACGAGAAGCTTTCTATACAGGTACAACCTGTCAAGCGAGTCCAACTGATACGGTTGGAATGGCTAAGACCACAGTTACCTGGGAGCCTGTTACATTTACAGCCTCTGGCACTGTGCAAGTAAAAGAACATGTCATCCCCTGGAATTCTGTGTACGACATCACTGAGTCGGTGGGGACCTCACATACTTGGAGACACCTAAGTGAGGACCATCTTGCAGGTAGCCAACCAGACTGCGCACCCTTGCCAGCGTGGGAACGTGGCTCGCCTTTTACAACGCACAGCCAGATCACCGCTGCTCTCCCGGGAATAGGCCCTCTAGTCGTTCGAGATGTCTGGGTCGATTGGCCAAAGGCACCTGGTATCAACGAGAATTTCAAATTCCTCGATTTGGCAACGTACACGAGTCCAGGCAACTATCAGCTTACCTGGAAAGAAAAGTGGGCTGACACAAAAGCAGATGGACAACAATTCCGCTGGATCGATAAGACACGAGTGCAAACCTTCGTAAACGGCGTGTCATCAGAGACCGTTACTTCTGTCGCCTCAAACTACTACAACACCGTTGAGAATCCTGCTGCCGGAAATGCCAACATAGGCGATGGGGACTCGACCACGGAGATGCAAGCGGATGCAGACGACAGCAGACATGCCCCATATATGTATTTCAAGTAGGCTTGGCATGCTTTCAGTCAAACTATGCGTCATGTTTCCTTAGGATTGCATCCCCTGCTCTAGAACGCCCGCGGTGAGAAGCGCAGCACCGTGTCTGTCGGAGGCACGGTATTCTGCTGGAGTAGGCGCTCGCTTAGTCGAGTGATCTGGCGCAGCGGAACCCCATGATATGGCCTGGCAACACTGCGCCGCCCAGGGTGCGGTAAGCAGCGCGCAGCTGGCGCGGAGGGTCTCGCCAGTTTCCACCCCGAAGCACGCGGTTGAAATCACCAAGGGGCGCGACAGGATTGGTGACCGCTGTGGAATCAAGAAGGGGGTCCCAAGTATCGTGGCACCACTCATAGACGTTGCCCGCCATGTCGTATAACCCCCAAGCGTTCGCTTGCTTCTGTCCCACTGGATGTTTTGCATCATCTGAGTTGGCGCAGTACCAGGCGATGCTGTCCGCGTTGGGATCTATGGTTATGCATTCGTTACACTCGTTGGGGGCGTTGTCTCCGTTGTAGTAAGCCGTCGTCGTGCCCGCCCGATAGGCATACTCCCACTCTGCCTCGGTGGGCAAGCGGTAGCCAGGGCAGGTGTAGAGTGCTTGGCCCTCATATCCTGTGGCCTCCTGGCAACGTACGCTGGCTCTGTCACCACTGCAGCTATAACAAGCCGCTAGCCCGCGCGAACCTGAGAGGGTATTGCAATAAGCGACGGCCTCATGCCAGGTCACCCACTCCACAGGGCAGTCGCTTCCACAGTTTTTGTCATACGAGGGGTCGTAGCCCATCACCGCAAGGAAATGTCCTCCGGTCACCTCTGTTGTTTGCATCTCGAAGTCGTGTGTCAGCGTTACGTCGTGCTCGATCTCGTATCCCAGGTATTTGCAGCCCTCACTGCTTGGTGAGCCCATGAGGAAGCCCCCTTTGGAGAGGGGAACCCACGTGCCTGGAACGACACCGGCGTCTTCTGCTTGCAGATCTTCCTCTAGCGTATCAGGCAGACCATCAAGGCCTGGCCCATCGAGGTTGAGGTCTTGGGCCGCATCCAGAGGGTCAGAATCGCTGGCGCTGTCAACGCCGCTGTCAACGCCGCTGTCAACACCGCTGTCAACACCGCTGTCAACGCCGCTGTCAACGCCGCTGTCAACGCCGCTGTCAACGCCGCTGTCAACACCGCTGTCAACGCTTTGCGCCTGACAGACGCCTCCCTCGCAGAGCAGACTTGCGCATTGGGCGTCGAGGCTGCATGCCGCTCCGGTTAGGCGCTCGCCCTTGGCGCAGTAGCTCCCCTCGAGAAGCGCTTCACACCGTTCAGACGCGCACTCGAGCGGATGTGAGCAGGGTTCCCCCACGGCTGCTGGTAGATTTGACTTACAGACCAGCTCATCACAGCGTGAGGAGGCACATTCCTCATCCTGTTGGCAGAGATCGCCTAGCCGTCGTAATTCCGTTTCGCTACAGCTGAGCAGCATCAACATCATCATCCATGAGACTGAACGAGCCATCTTGTCCTCTCTCGTTGATTGTCGACGATGATAGCATCCATTGCTCTACGCCACAGATATGCCGATTGACTGGAACGACTGACGAATTCGTCCAGCGCTTCCATCTGCGTCACCGGTGGGACGTGCAAGGTCGCATTTGCGCATTTTTCGCTTGGCTGCACTGTGCGCACCGTTGAGATTGGCGAGCCTGATCTCACGGCTGAATAACTCGCCGCGTCGATGGCGCGTGCTCTAGCTGCTCGCGCTGGCGAATCGCGCAGTACGCCGGGCCCTAAGTTGAGTTAGACTCTGCCCTCACACCAGGATGGTCACCATGTCTGAAGAGTCTCTCCTCACCAAACTCAAGAGCTGCTCCTTCTTTTCAGAGCTCGACGACGCGCTGCTCGCGCCCTTGGCGCAGGTCGCCAACGAACAAACCATCGCCGCGGGGGCCTGGCTCTTCCATGCAGGGAACGACGCGGCTGCCTTCTACGTGATCCTCGAGGGCGACCTCGTCGTGCTACGGGAGCAACAAGGCCGCAGTGAAGTTCTCGCGGTGCTGCATCCGGGTGATGTCGTCGCCGAGAGTGTGCTCCTTGAGCCCCAAGTCCACGCCAGCTCTGTGCGCGCCGAAGGAGCAGGCCGGGTGCTCGAGTTCCCGGCCGAAGAGGCACGTCAAGCCCTGCGCCAGGACGCTGACGTGGCCGTGGCAATTTTGCAGCAGGTCGCGCGCATCATGCAGAGCCGGCTGCGCTACGCGTCATCGAGCGGCATGGGCATGGCCCGCATCTATGACACCGCTCTCCGGCGACGCGAGCACGATCTCCTCGGTGAGCTGGAGGTGCCCACTGACGCGCTCTACGGCATCCAAACGCTGCGAGCGTTACAGAACTTCGACATCACGGGTATCAAGCTCTCACACTTTCCCAGGTTCATCATCGCCCTGGCCATGGTCAAGCAGGCCGCCGCCCGGGCAAACCATGAGCTTGGGCTCCTTGAGGAGAACGTCGCTCATGCGATTGACGCCGCATGCCAAGAGCTGATCCAAGGCCGCTGGCACGGTCACTTCGTGGTGGATATGGTGCAGGGCGGCGCGGGGACCTCCACCAACATGAACGCCAACGAGGTCATCGCCAACCGCGCCCTCGAGTTGATGGGCTATGAGCGTGGTGACTACGCGCGTTGCCACCCCAACAACCACGTCAACCTCTCGCAGTCCACAAACGACGTCTACCCCACGGCGATTCGCTTGGCCACACGCATGGCCAGTGACACCTTGCGTGACGCGCTCTTGGAGTTGCAACACGCCCTCGCCAAGAAGGGCGCACAATTTGGAGACGTGCTGAAGATGGGCCGCACACAGCTACAAGACGCTGTGCCCATGACCCTCGGCCAGGAGTTCTGCGCTTTTTCCAACACCACCGGTGAAGACATCACGCGCCTCGACGAGGCGGCTACGCACTTCTTGGAGAGTAACCTGGGTGGCACCGCCATCGGCACGGGGATCAACGCCAAATCTGCCTACGCGGAGACCGTGCTCAAGCACCTCTGCAAGATCAGCGGCTTCGAAATGCAGCTCTCTGCCGACTTTGTCGAG
>JAFCZD010000055.1 GCA_019314525.1 Deltaproteobacteria bacterium | reverse complement strand
TCCCAAGAGCCCAGAATTGTACGCCTCGACGAGGCTTCTGCGTAATTCAATGCTAATCATCCCCGCCTTAGATCAGAAAACAGGGATCGGTGCAAGATGGGAGTGGTCTAGTGGGTCGGAAACGCTAAGGAAACGGCTTGAGGATCCTGCAATCAGTATCAGTCGCGAAGGTGCAGTCGTCGGGGCAGCATTTGTCGGAGATCCTGAGGTTGCACTCGGTGATGGTCGTGGTCCTACAATAGACTGTGCATGCGCTGCCCTCCAGGGTAGTCCTGCGGCAGGGATCGATGCTCATGAAACAAAGTGTTGGGCAATAGCCCTTCTCTCCCTTGGGGATGGCGGTGTCGCAGGTCTCTTTGGCCTCGACGATGCCATTGCCGCACACAGGCGAACAGTCCACATCGGTGAAGCTATTGCATCCTGTGGGGCAGCATCTGTCGGCGACCCTGGGATTGCATTGGGTGGTGACGACGGTGCTGCAATGGGCCCCACAGGCTTCGCCTTCTAACGTCGCGGGGCGGCAGGGAAGGCTGAGGCAGAAGGCTGGACAGGCACCCTTCTGAAAATTCGGGATCGCGGTGTCGCAACGCTCCCCTGGCTCCAAAATGCCGTTGCCACAGACAGCAGGGCAGTCGACATCGGTGAAGGGGGTGCACCCCGTGGGGCAGCATTTGTCCGCCGTCCGGAGGTCGCATTGGGTGGTGACGACGGTGTTGCAGCGGGTCTGGCATCCGTCCACCAGGAGCGACGTCTTGCGGCAGGGATCCACGAGGCTGAGGCAGAAGGTCGGACACGAACCCTTTTCGATCCTCGGGATAGCGGTGTCACAGCGCTCCCCTGGCTCTAAAATGCCGTTGCCACAGACAGCAGGGCAGTCGACATCGGTGAAGGGGGTGCACCCCGTGGGGCAGCATTTGTCCGCCGTCCGGAGGTCGCATTGGGTGGTGACGATGGTGTTGCAACGGGTCTGGCATCCGTCCACGAGCAACGTTGTCTTGCTGCAGGGGTCCATGTTGCTGATGCACCCGATGGGGCAGGCGCCCTTCTGACCCACAGGGATGGCAGTGTCGCAGCGCTCTCCCGCCTCCAAGAGGCCGTTGCCACAGTCTGTAGGGCAGTCCACATCGCTGAGGCTATTGCATCCTGCGGGGCAGCATCTGTCGGCGATCTGTGGCTCGCATTGGGTGATAGGGGTTCTGCTGCAATAGGTCTGACATGCGCTGCCTTCCAACGTCGTCGCAACGCAGGGGTCGAGGCTGGCGCAGGCAAAGGGACAGGCACCCTTGAGCCCCGTCGGGATGCCAGTATCACAACGCTCCCCTGGCTCAAAGACGCCATTACCACACTCCACCA
The DNA here is from genome assembly GCA_019314525.1 of Deltaproteobacteria bacterium. Taxonomy (GTDB): domain Bacteria; phylum Myxococcota_A; class Polyangia; genus JAFCZD01. The sequence goes on along the minus strand of JAFCZD010000055.1, from coordinate 16,624 downwards.
GGCAGTCTGCATCGTTGAGGCTGTTGCATCCCGTTGGACAGCAACCGTCGTTCATCGCGACGCTACAAGTGCTGATGGGCGCAAAGGAGCACTCCGCGGTACAGGCGCTTCCGGTGAGGGTGTCGAGGGTGCAGGCTTCGTGATCGTCGCAGCTCAGGGGGCATGTGCCCTTGCTCGTGGCGGGGATGGCCGTGTCACAGCTCTCCCCAGCTTCAACCACGCCGTTGCCGCAGGAGGGCTTGCAGTCTCGGTCGTTGTTGGCGTTGCAGCTGGCGGGGCAGCACCCCTCTGCAGCACCGCAGCTGAGGACGGGCACAAAGGAGCAGCTCGCGCTGCAAGCGGCCCCTACCAGGGTGTCGGTGGTGCAGACCTTGCCATCATCGCAGCTTTGAGGGCAGCTTCCCTTCTGACCTGTAGCGATTGCGGTGTCACAACTCTCATCCGCTTCCAGTACTCCATTACCGCAATCAGCGGAGCAGTCGGCGTCGTTATTGGCGTTGCAGCCATTGGCACAGCAGCCATCGGATAGGGTGCTGCAAGTGGTGATGGCGGTGTGAGAGCATGCTGCACTGCAGCCGGCACCTACCAGCTTGTCCGTGGTGCAGGGGATGCTGTCATCACAGCTTTGGGGGCAAGCGCCTGTCTGGCTAGGGGCGATCGTGGTGTCACAGCTCTCTTCCGCCTCGACCACGCCGTTGCCGCACTCTGCCGAGCAATCCGGGTCGCTGTTGGCGTTGCAACCCGCTGGGCAACAGCCCTCAGGTTTGAGGCTGCATGCAGTGATCTCAGGGTTGGAGCATGCTACGCCACAGCCTGAGCCCACCAGGCGGTCAAGGGTGCACGCCGCGCCGTCGTCGCAGGAGGTAGGGCATGCACCCTGCTGCCCTGCGGAGATTCTTGTATCGCAGGTCTCTCCGAGCTCAACGGCGCCGTTGCCACAGGTCGCAGAGCAGTCGGCGTCGTTGTTGGCGTTGCAGCCTGGCGGGCAGCAAGCGTCCTTCTGTTGCCCACCACAAGCAGAGATGGGCGTGTTGGCGCAGGCGACCGTGCATCCAGATCCCACCAGCTTGTCGATGGTGCAAGCGACTTTGTCGTCGCAGGAGGCCGCTGTGATGCAGGCGCCAGGTTGCCCGCTGGGGATATGGGTATCGCACGTCTCTTTGGGATCGAGGATGCCGTTGCCGCAGCTGGGATCGCAGTCGATGTCGGTGCCTGAAGTGCAGCCAATGGGGCAGCAGCTATCGGATTTTGTCATATGGCACGCGGTGATCTTAGCGTTAGAGCAGGCGACGTTGCATCCTGACCCCACCAAGGTGTCCACAGTGCACGAGACGCTATCATCACAGCTTTGGGGGCACGCGCCTGGGTTGCCGGCGGATATCTTCGTGTCACAGCGCTCGCCGTCCTCGATGGTGCCATTGCCGCAGGAGGGGGAGCAGTCGAGATCAGTGTTGGCGTTGCAGCCGACCGGACAGCACCCGTCTTGCTGCGTGGCATTGCACGCGCTAACGGATGTGTGGGCACAAGCCACGTTGCAACCCGAGCCAATCAGCGTGTCTTCGGTGCACGCAACTTGATCGTCGCAGCTGGCGGGGCATGCCCCTTGCTCACCTTCGGCGATCGCCGTATCGCAGGTCTCGCCTGCCTCGAGTGCACCGTTGCCACAGGTAGCTGAGCAGTCGGGGTCTGTGTTGTTGGTACAACCCTCGGGACAACAACCGTCTTTGGCTTCGGCACGGCATCGGCGAATAAAGGTGGTCTGGCACTTGACGCGACACGCGTCTCCGGTGAGCACCTCCTTGGTGCAGGCTTGCCCATCGTCGCAACTGTCGGGGCAAGCCCCAAGGGTGTCAGTGGGGATAGATGTATCGCAGCGCTCGCCCGGATCGAGTTGCCCATTGCCGCAGAGAAGATCGGTTTCACAATCCTGATCGTTGTTCTCGTCGCACCCCGTGGGGCAGCAACCATCCGCCTGCTGATTACAGGTGGTGATCGCTGTGAACTGACAACTGGCTTGGCACGCCTGGCCCACGAGAGTATCCGTGGTGCAGTCGTCCTGATCGTCACAGCTTGCAGGACAAAAACCGTCGGATTCTGTGCCGATGGCCGTGTCGCAGGTTTCACCCTTTTCAAGGGTACCATTGCCGCAGGTGCCCCCTACAAAGTCAGAGAGGGTGCCGAGGTCCTTTTCGGGCCGGTCGTTGCTTTTACAGCTGATGAGAAATACGAGGCTCGCGCAGCCTATAGCGCAGATCCTCAAGATACTCGGGCAAGACGCCACATGATGTTTCATCACCCACCCTCCCTATGTCCTGTCCAGCTCGCCGCGGTTACTGTTCCACACATGTATGCAAACTCCTGGTTAGCACGTGCGCTCAGTCTGTCCAGAGGGGTAGATGAATAGGGCTGAAGTTCTCGCTTGTTACAGGGGCCTGTTGCACCTGGACGCATGCTTCTGCGGCGAGGGGAAACCTTTCGCTCGCTGGGAGATTGTGCGTGGTTTTGCAGCAGACTCTCATGCCAGCGGTTCTTGGGTGCGTGTGCACGGCTTTCGGGTGACACTAGATCCATGTCTTTCGGGAATAGAGCATGCTTGGTGGCGTACGCGCTTGCGTTGATCGTCTCGCTCGTCTCCCTTGCCGGGTGTCATTGGTTCGCAGGTTATGGGCGCGCCAATGGGACTGACGTGCAACTTGGGACTGATGGCGCTTTGGATGGGCGCCCTGTAGACGGCTTCACAATAGATGCATCGCTGCCGCCGGATGGATCGCATCCGCCGGATGGATCGCTGCCGCCGGATGCATCGCTGCCGCCGGATGCATCGCTGCCGCCGGATGCATCCATCGGCGACGTTGTGAATTATCTCAAGGCTTCCATCCCTGGGATCGAAGACGAGTTTGGCTGGAGCGTTTCGCTCGACGGCGACACCCTCGCGGTGGGAGCGCTCTTTGCGCCGCGGGACGCCATGGGTGTGGGTGGCGGCGCCGTCTATATCTTCACGCGCACGGGCACAACGTGGAGTCAGCAGGCGTATTTCCAAGCCTCTAACGCTGAAACGGGCGATCGTTTTGGGGTGAGCGTTTCGCTTTCGGGCGACACGCTCGCGGTGGGAGCCTATGGAGAGGACAGCAGGGCCATCGGGGTAGGGGGCGACGAAAGTGACTATGGCGCGGCGGATAGCGGCGCTGTGTATGTCTTTACGCGCACAGGAACGACTTGGAGCCAGCAGGCGTACCTCAAGGCCTCCAACACTGGAGTGGATGATTGGTTTGGCATCAACGTTTCCCTCGAAGGGGACACCCTCGCGGTGGGCGCAAGTGCGGAGAGCAGCAGAGCCACGGGAGTGAATGGTGATCAGGCGAACGACAAGGCTTCCGAGAGCGGCGCCGTCTACGTCTTCACGCGCACGGGAACGACTTGGAGCCAGCAGGCCTATCTGAAGGCGTCCAACACGGAGGCCGATGATGAATTCGGTACGAGTGTCTCGCTCTGGGGCGACACCCTCGCGGTGGGAGCGCCGAATGAGGCCAGCGGGAGCGCCGATCAGACGGATAACTCAGCATCGTGGAGTGGCGCGCTCTATCTCTTTGTGCGTGTGGGCACGACCTGGAGCCAGCAGGCCTATCTCAAGGCATCCAATGCTGAGACGAATGACTGGTTTGGCAAGAGCGTTTCACTCTCGGGGGACGCGTTGGTGGTGGGCGCCCCCTTCGAGAGTAGCAGCGCTACCGGCGTAGATGGGGACCAGGCTGACAACAACGCTCTACATAGTGGCGCTGCGTATGTCTTCGTGCGCACAGGAGCAACCTGGAGCCAACAAGCCTATCTTAAAGCCTCGAATACCTGGGAAGATGACTGGTTTGGCTTCAGTGTTTCACTCTCGGGTGACACCCTCGCGGTGGGCGCTGAATCGGATGATGGCATCGCAAGAGATAGTGGCGCCGTCTATCTCTTCACACATGCTGGGGCTTGGAGCGAACACTCCTATCTCAAGCCCTCGAACGCTGAGGCCTACGATGAATTCGGCTTCAGTGTTTCGCTCTCAGCCGACACCCTAGCCGTGGGGGCCGTTGGGGAGGCCGGAGTCAATAACTCGCTATCGGGCAGTGGTGCCGTCTATGTCTTCCAGTGAGGTCGTGCGCACCCTCCTTCTGGCCATGACCCTTGGTGGATGTCATTGGATCGCAGCCTATGATGGGGCGACAGGTGCAGATGCACAGGTCGCCGATGGCGCCACGGATGGGCGATTCTTCGATGGGTCCACCCTCGATGGTTTCATGGATGGCTTCAACTCCGATGGCGCGTTGGATGGTCATCGGGATGCCGGAGCCGCGTTCTTGACGAGCCTCGTACCTTCCCAGGGAGCGTTGAACCCCGTCTTTTCGCCCGACACCTTGAGCTACACGATCGCCGTCGGCCTTTGGGTGGAGAGCATCACCTTCACCCCAACAGCTCTTGGCGCCACGATCACCGTTAATGGTCAGCGGGTGGCCTCGGGGGAGGCGTCCCCATCACTGGCGCTAGCCCTCGGCAGCAACGTTGTGAAGGTCATCGTCGACGTGGGTGGCGTGACCCGCACCACCAAGGTGGACGTGCAACGCGCTGAGGGAGTCATTCACTACTTGAAGGCCTCGAATACTGGCGCGTTTGACCGTCTTGGTCAGAGCGTCTCGCTCTCGGGTGACACCCTGGTGGTGGGGGCTGGCTGGGAGGATAGCGGCGCCACCGGCGTGAACGGTGACGAGAGGGGCAGCAGCACTCTTGATAGCGGCGCCGTCTATGTCTTCACGCGCACGGGCACGACGTGGAGTCAGCAGGCCTATCTCAAGGCATCTAACACGGGGGGAGGTGACTATTTTGGCTGGAGCGTTTCGCTCTCGGGCGACACCCTCGCGGTGGGCGCCTATGGAGAAGGCAGCAGCGCCAAGGGCGTGGATGGCGATCAGGCGAACAACTCGGCAGCAAGAAGCGGCGCTGTCTATATGTTCAAGCGCGCAGGGACGACGTGGAGGCAAGAGGCGTATCTGAAGGCCTCGAATACTGGGATAGCTGACGAGTTTGGGCGCAGCGTTTCGCTCTCGAGTGACACCTTGGCGGTGGGAGCGCGGGCCGAGTCCAGCAACGCGACGGGCGTGAACGGCGATCAAAACAACAACACCGCAGGGGCTAGCGGTGCTGTTTATGTCTTCACGCGCTTGGGCACGACTTGGATCCAGGAGGCGTATCTGAAGGCCTCCAATACAGGTGTCGCCGACTGGTTTGGCGGGAGCGTTTCACTCTCAGGAGATACCCTCGCGGTGGGGGCGTCTTGGGAGGACAGCGACGCCACGGGTGTGGGTGGTGACGAGGACAACGAAAGCGCAACAAACAGTGGTGCTGCCTATGTGTTCAGGCGCACGGGTACGACGTGGAGCCAGGAGGCCTATCTCAAGGCCTCCAATACTGGGGTCCTTGACGAGTTTGGCTCTAGCGTCTCGCTCTTCGGTGACACATTGGCCGTGGGAGCAGACTATGAAGACAGCGACGCCATGGGCGTGGGCGGTGACGAGGACAACAACAACGCAATAAACAGTGGCGCCGTCTATGTCTTTACGCGCACGGGGATGGTCTGGAAGCAAGCTGCGTATCTCAAAGCATCCAACACAGGCGCCCATGATCGTTTTGGCTTCAGCGTGTCCCTTTTGGGCGAGGCGCTGGCTGTTGGAGCACACAGTGAGGAGAGCGCTGCCAGGGGTGTGGGTGGCGATGAGTTCGATAACACTGCCGTGGGGAGTGGGGCCGTGTATGTGTTCACACGCACGGGGATGACGTGGGAGCAAGGTGCCTATCTCAAGGCTTCCAATGCGTGGCTAAAGGACCAGTTCGGGTGGAGCGTTTCACTCTCGGGCGACATGCTCGCGGTTACCGCCACCTGGGAGGACAGCGCCGCTACAGGCGTCGGTGGCGATGAGACGAGCAACACAGCGTTGGATAGCGGAGCGGTGTATATCTTCCACTGAGGCTCCACGATCTGCAGAGCCATGGACCTCACTCCTCGCCCCGCACCCGTCGTCGTAGGCGTTTCACGCCACCACGGTTACGCTTTTTTTCGACGTTGCGCTTGCGGGCGGCCCGTGAGGGGCGACGCAGTTGTCGCCGGCGTTTCTCCTGCGCCCCTCGGCGCTCCGCAGCTTCCCGGCGCTTGGCGCCCTCGATTTTTTCGATGAGCAGCTCCCGAGCGACGATGCGGTTTCTTAGCTGAGAGCGCTCGCTCTCGGCGCGCACCTCCAAACCGCTGGGCTCATGCCGCAGTTGTACCGCTGTGGAGGTCTTGTTGACGTGCTGGCCACCCGGCCCACCGGCGCGGATGAAGCGCTCGGTGATATCTTCTGGCGCGAAGCCGAGGTCTTTCAAGCGCTCATCGAGCTGCTGCAGGTGCTCTTGGGACATTCTCAGATTGAAACACGAGACGCATCATGCGGCCACACAGATGTCGGCGCACAGCCACAGATTGAGTCTCAGCGCCTTAAATTGTATAAGGGTTTCATCAAAAAAACATTGCAGTCAGCGCGGAGGAAAGAAGATGAGCACGTCAAAGATTAGCTGGACAGAGATCGATGAAGCACCCGCCCTGGCGAGCTACTCCCTGTTGCCTATTATCCAGGCTTATACAAAGGGATCTGGCGTCGAGATCGAGACCATGGATATCTCCCTCCCTGGTCGGATTATCGCCAACTTTCCCGAGAGGCTGACAGAGGAGCAGAAGGTCGCGGACAACCTGGGGATCCTAGGTGAAATGGCCAAGACGCCCACAGCGAATATCATCAAACTGCCCAATATCAGCGCGTCGATCCCCCAGCTGCAGGCGACGCTCAAAGAGCTGCAGGAGAAGGGCTACGACATCCCCAACTACCCCGAGGAGCCGAAGACTGAGCAAGAGAAGGCCCTTCAGGCGCGCTTCGCCAAGGTGCTTGGGTCTGCCGTGAATCCCGTGTTGCGTGAGGGAAACTCCGACCGACGGCCCGCGGCGGCGGTGAAGAAGTTCGCACAGAAAAACCCCCATCGAATGATGAAGGACTGGCCCACGTCGGGATCAAAGGCGCGCGTTGCCCATATGAGCGGTGGGGACTTTTTCGGCAGTGAGACGTCTACGACCATGACCGCGGCCACAGCCGCGCGCATCGAGTTTTTGGCGGCGGATGGCAGTGTAACGCTCTTGAAAGACGAGTTGGCGTTGCAAGTAGGCGAGGTGGTGGATACAGCGGTGATGAACGTCGCCGCGCTACGCGCGTTTTTCGCCGAGCAGATGGATGCGGCCCAAAAAGAAGGCGTCTTGCTCTCGCTGCACCTCAAGGCGACCATGATGAAGATCTCTGACCCGATCATGTTCGGGCATTGCGTCTCGGTTTACTACCAGGCAGCTCTCGATAAGCACGCCGGAGTCCTCAAAGAGATCGGCGCCAACGTCAACAACGGCCTCACGGACGTGCTCGAAAAGCTCGACCGCTTGCCCGCTGACAAGAAGGCCGAGATCGAGGCGGACATCGCGGCTGTTTACGAGGTGCGGCCTGCTCTGGCCATGGTGGACTCGCGCAAGGGCATCACCAACCTCCATGTGCCCAACAACGTGATCATCGACGCGTCCATGCCCAACGTGGTGCGTGATGGCGGCAAGATGTGGAACAACGACGACCAATTGCAAGACACCCTTGCCATGATCCCAGACCGTTCCTACGCGACGATCTATCAGGCGACCATCGAAGACTGCCAGCAGCATGGGCAGTTCGATCCTGCGACCATGGGCAGCGTCTCGAATGTTGGGTTGATGGCGCAGAAGGCCGAAGAGTATGGGTCTCATGACAAGACCTTCGAGGCGCCAGGCGCTGGGACCATTCGCGTGGTGGACGCCGCGGGTGCTCTGCTCCTCGAGCAGCAGGTTGAGGTGGGCGACATCTTCCGCATGTGTCAGGCCAAAGACGCACCCATTCGCGATTGGGTCGGGTTGGCCATCCGGCGAGCGAAGGCGTCTGGTTCACCCGCGATCTTCTGGCTCGACGAAAAGCGAGGACACGACGCGGAGATCATCAAGAAGGTCAAGGCGTACCTCGCGGACCATGACACCAGCAGCCTTGATATTCGCATCATGACCCCTGTGCAGGCGATCAAGTTCTCTGTGGAGCGCATCCGCAAGGGAGAGGACACGATCTCTGTCACGGGCAACGTGCTGCGTGATTATTTGACGGATCTCTTCCCTATCCTGGAACTCGGCACCAGCGCGCGCATGCTCTCCATCGTGCCGCTGATGGAGGGCGGCGGCCTCTTTGAGACCGGCGCAGGAGGGTCAGCGCCAAAGCATGTGCAACAGTTCATGAAGGAAGGTCACCTCAGGTGGGATTCTCTCGGCGAGTACTGTGCGCTGGTTCCCTCCCTTGAGCTCATCGCCAGCAAGACGGACAACGCCAAGGCGGCGCTCTTTGCAGAGACCCTCGATGAGGCCATCGGGAAATACCTGGCGAACGGGCGCTCTCCTTCGCGCAAGGTGAACGAACTCGACAACCGCGGCAGCACTTTCTACCTCGCCATGTATTGGGCAGAGGCTCTCGCCGCACAGAGCAAAGACAGCATGATCCAGGAGCGCTTCTCAAAGGTCGCCAAGGACCTCGCGAACAACGAAGCCAAGATTAGCGCCGAGCTCCTCGCGGCTCAGGGCAGCCCGGTGGACGTGGGCGGCTATTATCTCCCCGATGCTGTGCTTGTCGCAAAACAGATGCGTCCCAGCGCCACCTTCAACGCCGTTATAGACGCGATTTAAGCTCCCACTCCCCAGCCGACTTAAATCGCCATCCTCCGCTGGGCCCCCGAGCCGCGGCGGAGGGCATCTGCGACGCTCCCTATGTCCATAGTGCCTGCATGAATCACAGTGATGCCGAGGCCGTTAATGGATCGCTCGAGTTCTTTGCTCGCACGGCGTCTGTTCAGATCGCGGATACGCTCCGTGAGGCTCCCGCCTTCCCCGACTGAAGGTACTACCACGACCACATGGTGCGCCTTGCGGCGCGCCAGCTGTAGCGGGCGGAGGATGAGGGAGGAGTCAGAGATTCCCACCAGATCGCTGATGAGGACCAGTTGCTGGGCGGCCCGGCTGGCAGTGAGGGTGATCGCCTCAGCCATGCCTTGCTCTTTGTGAACAAGGGCCGAGGGCTGGCGATAGGGTAGCTCGATGCCTCGGTCGCGGCAGAAGCGGCGCAGCAAGGCGAGGTCACCGTTGGTCGCCACCAGCTTGCGTCTAGCCCGATTGCGCCGGGGGGAGTTGTGCAGCAGACGGCGCGTGACACTGAGCAATGCTCGCACATCGAGGACCTCTCCATGGGTGCCGACGACTAGGTTGTCCCAATCTGCCGCGTCTGCTGGGGGTGCCACGGGCAGGCGCACATTGCTGCGTTCCTGATAGGCGAGATAGTCCGCGGCTACGCTACAGAGTTCGGAGTCCGTCAAGTCGGTGAGGTCTTCATCCACCACATGGTGAAGTTCGAGCAGGGCCTCGAGAATGCGCATGAGCTGGGGAGGGCCGTCACCGGGTTTGACGCGGCCGTGGATGCGGGTATCGAAGGTGAATAGACCGACGCGGTCGCCGCCCTCGATGCCCATGCGGGCCAGACCAGCGCAGAGGGAGATGCCAGCGTCGAGGGCCTGTGAACCTGGGCCGCCGCCCTCACGCATAGAGGGCGAAATGTCGAGCAAGATCTGTCGTGTGAGCAGCACCTCGCTCTCATATTCGCGCACCATCAGCTTTCCGGTGCGCGCGGTGGCCTTCCAGGCGATGTGCTTGAAGGGGTCCCCAGAGGTGTGTTCCCGCAGTTCACGGAGGTCGCTGCCCATGCGCCGTCGCTTGAGCAGGCGCGGCCCTGTGCGCTCCTCGGCGCTGCCGCTGGGAGCGCGCAGGGCAGGGACGCGAGTCAGCCCAAATTGTGGGAAGACCTTGATGCCGAGCAAGTTGGGGAAGTAGGCCTGGATGAGGTAGCAGCCAAAGCGGTCCTCGATGCGCATTACCAGCCCTTGGAGGAACCAGTGCCCGCTAGCTCGAGGGATGGCCTTGACGCGCACCCGCACCTCTTCGCTGGGGCGCACGCGGACGCGTAAGGGCTCATTGGCGACGATCTCGATACAGGATGAGCAGAGGATCTCCAACTCAGCCGTGGCGATGGTGAAGGCGGAGTGGTTGCGCACCAGCAGCATCACGTCGATGGGCTGATTGGCGACGAGGGCGCCTTGGGCTTGGGCCGTGGCGGGCACCCACCATGCGAACTCCAGACGCTTGCGGCGAAAGGCTGCTGCCGCGGGCACGAAGAGCACGAAGAGCAGGAGCAGCCCAGAGAGTTGCAGCGTGCCGAGGGCGAGCAGGGGCCAGGCTTGGCTGAGGGTAGCAGCGAGGATGAACACCGCGGCCGAGGCGACGATGAAGAGCCCTGTGCTGGTGAGAGAGGGTCTCATCGACGCTGCTGATAACGAACTTTCTCCAGCGCGTCCTTGATGACTTCGCGCGGGTGAGAGCCCTCGAGTTCTGCCTCGGGCACCAAGAGCACGCGGTGCGAGAGCACCGAGTCTGCCAGGGCCTTGACGTCGTCAGGGAGGGTATAGTTTCGTCCGTGCAGTAGGGCTCGCGCTTTGGCGGCGTGCATCAGCATCAGGGAGGCGCGGGGGGACGCGCCGAGGTAGACGCGGCGGTGTTTGCGCGTGAAGCGCACCAGGCCGAGGATGTAGTCGATCAACTCTTCGTCGATGTGTACCTCTCTCGCCATGGCTTGTATCTTGAGGATCTTTGCCGGGTCGAGCACCCGCCCCACCTCAGCGAGGGGTTGGTTGTAGGTCAGGAGCATGCGCTTTTCAGTGAGCGGATCAGGGTAGGGGATTTGGAGTTTGAGCAGGAAGCGGTCGACCTGGGCTTCGGGCAGCGGGTAGGTGCCTTCTTGTTCGATAGGGTTCTGCGTGGCGAGCACCATGAAAGGTGGGTCAAGGGGGCGAGTCTCGCCCTCAATGGTCACTTGAACCTCTTGCATCGCCTCCAAGAGCGCGCTCTGCGTCTTGGCGGGGGCGCGGTTGATCTCGTCGCCGAGGACGATATTGGCGAAGATCGGCCCTTCACGCAGCACGAAGGTGTTGCTGCGCATATCAAGGATATAGGTACCTGTGATATCTGAGGGCAGTAAATCGGGTGTAAACTGTACTCGTTTGAAGCTGCAACCGAGGGTGTGTGAGAAGGTCTTGACGAGCGTCGTCTTGGCCACCCCCGGGACTCCCTCCAACAAGACGTGACCTCCAGCCACGAGCCCCACCAACAACATCTCGACGATCTCGGGTGGTCCAATGAAGGCCTTGCCAACCTCTGCGCTTAGGGCATCGCGGAGCTGGCGAATCTGCAGTGCATCATCTTTTTCGAGCGTCATTGTTCTTCCACGGCGCGATGCTCCTGCCGATCATCTGCAGGGGAGCTGTCCAAGAGGGTGAAGAGCGTGTGGCTCTGTCCAAGGGTCGCCTCGAGATCTTTATCACGCAAGCGTCGCCAGGAGCCACGCTTGTCATGGCTGTTTGGAAGGCGGCTCAAGACACGCAAGAGCTTGGCGCATTCCCGCCCGGCCTCCAGGCCTCCCCGACGCTTACAGCAATCGACTATCCAACGTGTCTCCAGCGTCGACAGGGGGCCAGGGGCAGAGAGCGTTTCGCTCAAGGCTTGCTCGACATCTTCGCGCAGCAGCATGGCGGCCTGACGGAGTTCGTTGGGGTGAGGCGGGCGGGTCGAGGGGCGCAACCAGCGGCCGTCGAGGTCTCGGCGCGGCAGGGGGAGGACCAGCAGCAGGGCGGCGAGGGCCATGCCCCCGGCGATGAACGCGAGCACTCGCATGCCTGTCTTTGTGAGGGAGAAGTCATTGATGCGCTCCAAGAACGTGTTGATGCGCTTGATCCTCGCCAGCCCCTGCTTGGGAACGGGCGTGTCACGAGGGCGTTGGCGAAAATGCCCAGTCACGAGGACCACCTTGCCGCAGCCCGTCGCGCAGAGCTCTTGCACCAGGTTTTTGGCAAGCTGCAGGTTCCCATCAAAGCGCAGCATGAGGTTGATCAAGACGCTGGGATCCGAAAGGGCGATGAAGCGCCCTTTGCCCAAGGGGCTCTCGACCAAGAGTTGCTCATCGTCGCCAAACCCGAGGAGCGTAGGGTAGGGCGACCGAAAGGTGCCAGGGTGGTTGGTCACTACCGCTCGGACCCCTCGCAGCAGCGGATGTTTCTGCTGACGGTTGATGGCCACCGGTAGGTTCAGGTTGTCTTGGTAATGAAAGCGGGTGTGGGGGCTGTTCGTGCCGCGCTTGATACTCAGCGCGGCGAAGAGGCCTTGTGCCGCGCCAAAGTCGTCAGCGAGCAGGAGGCGCCCGCCGCTCTTGATGAAAGCGAGGGCCGATTGTGCTTCGAGAGCTCTCCGCGGATAGATGACCAGCAGCGCGTCTTTGGGGCCAAGGGTGCGCCAATCGAGTTCGGCGGTGAGGCGGAGGGGCACCTGCGCGCTACGAGCCAAGGTGGCGAACTGGCTGAGGCCGGCCCACTGGCTGTTGTCGGGCAGGTAGTCAGTCCCCGCGGCGGCGTCAGGCGCCAGCAGCAAGGCCGCGAGGATAATGGCCAAGAGCAGCCCACGCGGCCTCACATCTCCTCCGCCAGACGCTCACGACCACGATCAAGGAGGCGCAGCGCTTGTTGCAGATCGGCGTCGAGTCCCAAGACGAGGATGAGATAGTAGTGAGCGCTGACCCGCGCGATGATGGTCTGCTGTTGTGAAAAGCGCAGCGTGATGCGATCGAGGAGCCCCAGGGATGTGTCGCGGAGGCACCTTAGGCACGCCTTATAGACCACACCCCAATGAGCGGCGGTGAGCTGATGATCAAAGAACGCCGAGTCTCCGGTGAGGCGGCGTCGGGCCATGTCTACGGTCTCGCCCTCCTCGTCGGCGAAGATCGCGGCTCGCGCGTTAGGGATGTCGTGGAGCATCTCATCGAGGATCTTTCCAAATATCGTGTAGCGTGGGGGCATTATTTCCCCACGGTGAGGGCGCGTTTCAACGCTTGGTAGTCGATGACCACGCCATGAGCGCGTTCGACTGTCTTGGCGAAACGGTCGAAAGAGAGTTGACGTGCCTCGTCAAAAATCTTTTCGCGTATAGATCCGTCGACATCGGCCAAGGTCTTGTGCATGGCGGGGATCCGCCGGTGCAGGTAGATGACGTGGAAGCCAAAGCGAGTTTGAACCACCGGGCTGACATCGCCTGACCTCTTGAGCGCGAAGGCGGCTTTGGCGAAGGGCTCTGCGGTCAATCCCTGGCGGGGTGTCTTGAATTTTTCTACGCGCAGCTTCACTGGCGCTGCCGTCGAGCGGAGGTCACGGGCAATGGCCTTGAAGGCTTTGGCATCCATAGGCCTCTTGATGGCCCGTTTGTAGACTTCTTGAGCGGTTAGCGCTGCGCGTTCTTGGAGCGCCGCCGTTTGTTTACGGTGCCACATAGCCAGGATGTGGGTGACCTCCGCAAACTCCGGATGCTGGAAGCGTGCGAGGTTTAGCTTGAAAGATCGTTCCACGAGAGCTGCCGGGATATCGGTCTTCTTGAACGTCGCCCCGAAGTCCTGGTGGATGAGTTGTTCAGCGAGGGCGCTGCGCAGTGCCTTAGTAATCTCATGCTCGTCAGCGAGACCTCGGCGGATGGCCTCCTTTGCGAGCAGTTCGCGTTGAACGAGCTCTTTCAGCGCTTGCTCGGGATCGGCGAGCGTCAACAGCTGGTGCTTGAGGTCAGAGGCGTAGATCGGCTGACCATCGACCTTAGCGACCACAGAGCCTTTTGGGCGCAGAGGTGTGATGAGAGCCTGAACCTGTGGTTTTGGAGCCTCCTTGCCACCACAGGCGCTGCAAAGGACGGGAGTCAGCAAGAGCGCTAGGAACGGGCGCAAGAGGCGTCTAGGGGAGTTTAGGGCGGTGTGCATTACTTCCTCCGGACGAAGCCCAATCGTGCGAGATCAACGCCCGCGCGGATCACCGCAAACCCCACCAGCAGCAGCAAGAGCGCCCCGACGTAATCGCGCTGGGTGATGAAATGAACGCACTGGTAGAAGAAGACGAGGCTCGCCCCAAAGAGGATGATCGAGATGATTTCGAGCAGGATATGCTTCACGATTGACGGCAGTATAGCTCGGGCGCGCGTTGAGATCATCAAGGGGGCGGGCTCCCCCTCAAATGGAGCCAGAAGAGCGCCAGCATGACAAGAGCAAGGAGCAAGTAAAGGTAGAGCGAGGCCGGGGCTTTGCGTTGGTGCAGCCGCCCCTCGAGGGCCTTGAGTTGCTGTCGTTGGTTTTGGTCTCCACGGATGTGGTCACGTAAAGGCGCTGCGACATAGCGCAGGAAGACCGAGAGCCAGAACACCGTGACCAACACCCCAAAGAGCAGGCTCGCTGCCGGGCCGCGTTCGGGGAAGCGTGCTTCCACCAGGGCGGCGGCGTCAGGGCGCAGGTAGAGCGCGTAGATCAACGTCAACGGAAAGGCCACGCAGGTAAGGAGGAAGAGCGTGTAGATGCGCAAGCGGCGGCGATGTTTTCGAGACACGCTTGGGCTGGCTTCGAGTTGTCGTCGTTTGCTTGGCAGGGGCGCCCCTCGGGATGTTGATGCCACCCACGCGCTGCCAAAGGTGAACCCGAGCAGGGCGACGGCCAGCAAGAGGAACCCGGTGGGCGACAGGGCTTTCGCGCCGGCGAGTTGAGGGAGGAGGCTGAGGGGCAAGAGCAGGCTCACGGGGACGAGGAAGAGCAAGATTCCGCGGTTGGCGGTGAGCACGCCAGCTACCAGGAGAGAGATGGGGAGCAACGAGGCCAGGAGCGGCCCATCTAATTCGTCTCCACGATAATGGAGCATGGGCACCAGCAGAAAGGTCGAGAGCAGGTTTGCTCCCAAGACGAGCAGTACGACGTCTGCTAGAGCAAAGCTCTTCCGCAACATGAGGACATCGTAGACGAAGGGGCTCGTTGACGCCATGGGCTCAGGGAGGGTACTTTTGGCACCAAAGGGGCCTGTGGCGCGATGAGAGAGAGCAAAGCGGAAAAAGTGGTAATCGCCATCGACGGGCCCGCTGGGGTGGGCAAGTCGGTTGTGGCGCGGCGGGTCGCGGAGTCCCTTGGTGCCACGTTGCTCGACACAGGGGCGATTTATCGCACCCTCGCGCTGGAGGCTGAGCGACAGTCTGTGGCCTGGGATGAGGAAGAGCAGCTCGCTGGGCTCGCGAGAGATCTAGCCATCGCCTTTCAGCTGGTAGATGGTGAAAACCGGGTCTTCCTAGGAGGAGAAGATATCTCTTCCCAGATCAGGACGCCTCATATCTCGTCGGGCGCCTCTCGAGTGAGCGCGTTCCCCGCTGTTCGTGGAGCGCTGATGGAGATGCAACGCGCCTTCGCGGCTCGCACCAGCGTCGTGGCTGAGGGGCGCGATATGGGCACCATTGTCTTCCCTGGGGCGACCGCCAAGATCTTCCTCACCGCGAGCGCAGCCGTGCGGGCTCAGCGGCGCTTTGAGCAGCTGCGGAGGGGAGGCAGGATGGAGTCGAGCCTTGAGGAGGTACGTCAGCAGCAAGACGCTCGCGATCTTGCAGACAGTGAGCGGGCTGTGGCGCCTTTACGAGCAGCGGATGACGCGTTGGTGGTGGACACCAGCGAGATGCCCCTCGAGGGGGTCATCGCGCGGGTGTTGGTAATTTGTCGTGGTGAGATTGTGAGGGAGTCAGATGCGTAAAGAGATGACGACCCGTGACTTCCCTGCTGACACCACTCTTTTTCAGCAGGGTGATTTTGGCAGTGAGATGTATGTCATCCAGAGCGGCAAGGTGGAGATCAGCCGACGAGTGGGTGAGCGGGAGGCGGTGCTCGCCGTGCTGCCTTCGGGGGAGTTTTTCGGCGAGATGGCGATCATCAACAGCGCGCCACGGTCGGCCAACGCTCGTGTGGTGGAGGACGCCCGACTCCTGGTGCTCGATAGCGCGACTTTTGGTCGCATGATCCGAGACAACAGCGAGATCGCGATCCGCCTGATCAAGAAGCTCTCGCACCGGCTGGATCAGGCAGCCCAACAGATCGAACTGCTGATGTTCCGAGACCCCAACAGCCGGATCGTGCACTACCTTCGGCAGTTGGCGGAGCACGAAGGCAGGCCCGTGGCGGCGGGTGTGGCGGTGCGTGTCACATGCGAGGGTTTGGCGGAGCACCTTGGGCTCTCTGAGGAGGAGGTCGCCGTGGTGGTGGCCCGCGCCAGGTGGACGGGGAGTTCGTTATCGCCGAACTCGGCAAACTCCAGGATTTCCTCGACTTTGTCGAGATGAAGGAGCGCTACGGCTAGGCTAAGAACCGGAGCGCCAAAGGTGTGCCTCGGGGGAGAGGCCGCGCAGGGCCGCCCCAAGCGGGCGAGGGGGGGGAACTCCCCTAAAAGTCACATCAGCCCTGAGAAAAGCCCACCATCGCACTGGATCGTGGTGCCCGTGATGTAGCTCGCCCGCGATGAGACGAGAAACGCCACCAGGCCTGCTAACTCGTCGGGTTGGCCGTAGCGTCCGAGGGGGATCGCCGCTTGGGCTTTG